>JAKDNE010000258.1 GCA_030451965.1 Brachybacterium sp.
CGACCGGGAGGCCCTGGACCTATGACGGCCCGCGGTACGAGAACGTCGCCCGGGCGCGCCGCCAGGAGCAGCAGGCGATGCTCGAGTACGAGCGGCTGCAGCCCGGGGATCCGCAGCAGTGCCGGATGATGTTCCTGGCCCAGCAGCTCGATGACGACACCGCGACGCCCTGCGGTCGCTGCGACGTGTGCGCCGGGCCCTGGTATCCGGCGCCGGGGGCGCAGCAGGGCTCGGGCGAGCCCGATGCCGCCTCGCAGCAGGTCTCCGCAGTGCTGGACCGGGTGGGCGTGCCGGTGGCTCCGCGGGCGCAGTGGCCTCAGGGACTGGATCGTCTGGGAGTGCTCGGGGAGGACGGGAAGGTCCCGCGCGGGAACATCCCCGCCGCGCTGCGGGCCGAGGAGGGCCGGGCACTGGCCCGGACCTCGGATCTCGGCTGGGCAGCGGTGCTGCGTCAGGTGCTGCGCACCGACGACGAGGGCCGGCCGATCGACTCCGAGGTCCCGGACGTGCTGGGACGCCGCATCATCGAGGTGCTCGCCGCCTGGGACTGGCAGCGGCGCCCCGAGGCGGTCGTCGCGATCCCCTCGCTGACCCGGCCGCAGCTGGTGGGCTCCCTCGCCGCCGGGATCGCCTCCGTGGGCCGGCTCACCGACCTCGGTCGGCTCGGGCTGGCCCCTCAGGCCGCTCCGCTGCGCGCAGGCGGCAACAGTGCTTTCCGACTGGCGGACCTGTGGGACCGCTTCGTGGTCACCGAGGAGCTCCAGCAGTCGCTCGCGCAGCTCGATGGTGCTCCGCTGCTGCTGGTGGACGACACCATCTCCTCGCGCTGGACCATGACCGTCGCGGCCCGCGCCCTGCGGCGGGCCGGGGCCGGCCCCGTGCTGCCGCTCGCCCTGGCGCTGGAGGCCTGAGACCGGGCCCGGGCGGGCGCCGCGCCACGGTCACCACCGGGGCGTCAGTCTGCCGCAGGCTCCTGCTCGTCCGGGTCGGGCTGCTCCTCCGGCGCGAGCGCGACCGCCTCGGCGCCACCCTCGAGCAGAGCCACGAACCCGTCCTCCTCGAGGATCCGCAGGCCCAGGTCGCGGGCCTTGGTCTCCTTCGAGCCGGCGTTCTCCCCGACCACCACGAAATCGGTCTTCTTCGAGACGGAGCCCGAGGCCTTGCCTCCGCGGGTGATGATCGCCTCCTTGGCACCGTCCCGGGTGAACCCCTCCAGACCGCCGGTGACCACCACGGTGAGCCCGTCGAGGGTCTTCACGAAGCCCTCGGCGACCTCATCGGCCATCCGTACTCCCGAACGGGCCCAGCCGTCGACCAGCTCGCGGTGCCAGTCCACCGCGAACCATTCGACGACGGCCTCGGCGATGATCGCGCCGACCCCGTCGGTATCGGAGAGCTGCTCGATGCTCGCCTCTCGGATCGCGTCCATCGACCCGTAGGCCGTGGCGAGCGATCGGGCCGCGGACGGGCCCACGTGGCGGATCGAGAGGGCCACCAGCACCCGCCACAGCGGCTGATCCTTCGCCCTGGCGAGCTCTGCCATCAGCACCTCGGTGGATTTCAGCACCACCGGTTCCTTCACCGGCTTCCACATGCCCTCGCGCTTGTAGTGGCGGAACTGCGGCCGCGACCAGAAGGCGGGCTGGATCCGCCAGTCCCCCGTCGGTTCGCCGTCGCGCCGCTCGGGCTGCCAGACGACCACGTCCCGCAGCGCATCGGGGGTGAGGTCGAAGAGGTCGGCACCCGTGGAGATCACCCCCTCCTGCTCGGCAGGCAGCAGCGGGTCCTGCGCCTCGGTGATCCGCAGCAGCGGGACACCGTCGTTGCCGGCGGCGACCTCTCCGTTCTTCACGACGGCGAACTGCTCGAGCTCCGTGTCGGAGGCGTCACGGATCGGCAGGTGGATGCTGTGGCCGGCGCCGAGCGCGGCGAGCGCCTCGCCGCGGCGCTTGTCCGGATCGGTCAGCGCGATCGCGCTCTCCTCGCCGAGCGACTCGATGTCGAAGGCGCCGCGGGAACCAGCATGCTCGACCCGGCCGGTGACCTGAGCGGGGCAGTCCCGCTGATTCGGGCAGCGCCAGTCCTTGTCTCCCTCCTTCTCGGGGCGGATCTCGGTGCCGCACGCCGGGCACACGGTGGGCATCACGAAGGGGCGTTCGCTGCCGTCGCGAAGGTTGAGCACGGGGCCGAGGATCTCCGGGATCACGTCACCGGCCTTGCGCAGCACGATCGTGTCACCGATCAGCACGCCCTTGCGCTCGACATCGAACTGGTTGTGCAGCGTCGCCTTCTCAACCGTCGAGCCCGCGACGGTGACCGGCTCCATCACGCCGAAGGGGGTGACGCGGCCGGTGCGGCCCACCTGCACCTGGATGTCCAGGAGCTTGGTGGTGACCTCCTCCGGCGGGAACTTCACCGCGGTCGCCCACCGCGGGGCACGGGAGGTGGAGCCGAGCGCCCGCTGCTGGGCGAAGGAGTCGATCTTGACCACGATCCCGTCGATCTCGTGCTCGAGGTCGTGGCGGTGCTCACCGTGGTGCTCGACATAGGCCGCCACCTCGTCGATCGTGTCGGCGACGGCCAGATGGCGGCTGGTGGGCAGGCCCCAGGAGGCCAGCAGCTCGTACATCTCGCTCTGGGAGTCCACGGGCGGGTCCGGCCAGGCACCCAGCCCGTGCACGGTCAGGCGCAGCGCCGCGAGGCGCGCCTCCCCCGCCTCGCGCTCGAGTCCCTCTTTCTTCTCCAGCTGCTGCCGCAGACCGCCCGCGGCCGTGTTGCGGGGGTTGGCGAAGGTCGGGAAGCGGCGCGTCGCGGCGAGCTGCTCACGCTGCTCATCGAAGTCTCGGCGTCCCGTCGACTGGCGTGACTCCCAGCGGGTGCGCGACTCGGCGATGGCGCGCTCACGCAGCTCGACCTGGAGATCTCCCAGCCGCTCGAAGTCCTCGGTGGGCATGAACACCTCACCGCGGACCTCGACCAGGGCAGGGTGCCCGGTGCCGGCGAGACGCTGCGGGATCCCCTCAATGGCCAGGGCGTTGGTGGTCACGTCCTCGCCCGTGCGCCCGTCTCCGCGGGTCGCCGCGGTGATCAGCTCCCCATGCTCATAGCGGAGGTTGATGGCGAGCCCGTCGATCTTCAGCTCGGTGAGGAACCGCACCTGCCCGCCGAGCTCGGCGGCGGCATGCGCGCACCATTCGCGCAGCTCCTCGAGGGAGAAGACGTTGTCCAGGCTCTGCATCCGCTCGGCGTGGTCGATCGTGGGCAGACCCGCCGCGGCCGCTCCCCCGACGGTGCGGGTGGGCGAGTCCTCCGCCGCGAGCTGGGGATGGGACTCCTCGAGGGCGCGCAGCTCCCGCTCCAGCACGTCGTACTCGGCATCGGCCATGGTGGGCGCGTCGTGCTCGTAGTAGTCGGCGCGGGCCTGCTCGATCTGCGCGGTGAGCTCGGTGATGCGCTGCTGCGCGGAGTGGTCGTAGGCGCGGGGTCCCTGCTCGTTCGTGGTCACCGGAACATTGTGGCGCACGGGAGCGACAGCTGCCCACCTCCGGGGCGACGGGGTGGGCGGCGGCTCAGCGCGCCAGGCGCTCCGCCCACGCGGGCGCGACCCGCAGCAGTGCCTCGAGCGCGGCCTCGTCCAGCAGGGTCGAGCTCTCCGGCTGCGCGGAGGGGTCGACGCGGCCGGAGTGGAGGTCGTGGGAGGCACCGGTGTGGGCGATCACGGCGACCCCGGCGGCGTCGGCATCGGAGTGGCCGAGCCGGCGCCAGGTCTCCAGCATCGTCTCCAGTTCGGGCCCGAGGTTCCCACCCGGGCGCGGATCCACGACCAGCTCGATGACAGCGCCGCTGTCGCAGGCCTCGGCGATGCCCTCCCACAGGGCACGGCCGGTGTCGGTGGACAGCGGCGGCAGGCGACGCGGAGCGATCGCCATGCGGCGGATGCCCGCGTCGCGGGCCGCGCGCAGCAGGCCCAGATCGGCGCCGACGCCGACGGTGACCGCATCCGGCCCCAGCCCGTACTCCTCCAGCGCGACCATCAGGATGTGCCACAGCATCCCCACCTCGGGGGCGGGGACCGGGTCGTAGCGGCGGCGCCCGGACGGCGTGGGGATCCGGCCCTCGTGGACCGCGGCCACGGCATCCTCGCGCAGCAGCACGTGCTGTCGCGCACCGGGCACGCGCTCGGCCATGACCCCGAGGTGCTCGACGAGGCCCTCGGCCAGCAG
The DNA here is from genome assembly GCA_030451965.1 of Brachybacterium sp. Lineage (GTDB taxonomy): Bacteria > Actinomycetota > Actinomycetes > Actinomycetales > Dermabacteraceae > Brachybacterium. Next base: position 4,224 of record JAKDNE010000258.1, read on the forward strand.
CATCGGGAGGTCGCGGACCGCGCCCGGGTCGCCCAGCGTCCGCTCCCCCGACTGCAGGAAGGTCGCCCCGGCGAGGGTGGCGGGGCCCAGCGCGCTGGTCATCAGCGGGCCCTGGTAGCCCAGCAGGGCGATCCGGGCGGCATCGAGCATCCGCTCCCGCAGCTCCCGGGCGTGCCGCCAGGCCCGTCCGGTGCCGGTGCCGAGTCGCCAGCCGTAGCTGACCAGGTCGCCGGTGGTGTCGGCGAGCAGGGCGAGGGTGGCCGGCAGCAGATGGTCGGTCTCGTCCAGGCCCAGGGCGGAGGGCAGGTACAGCCGGGTGGCGATCTGCTCCTCGAGATCATCACCCAGCAGGGCACGCACCCGCATCAGGGCCGCCAGGTGCGGGTCGTCGGGCAGGTCCAGGCGCAGCGACTCCTCGGGCGTGGGGGCCCGGAAGGTGCCGTCGCCGGTGAGGGTGACCAGTGGCTTCATGAGCGACGCTCCAGGGTGGCGGCGGCGAGGACCCGGTCGGCGTCGTAGAGGACGAGCGTCTGGCCGGGGGCGACTCCACGGATCGGGGTGCTGAGCTCCACCCGCAGGCTGCCGCCGGCGACCGCAGCTGCGGGATCGTCGCTCGCGAGTCCTGCGGAGGCGGAGCTGGTGGCGGGGACCTCGAGGAT
>JAKDNE010000259.1 GCA_030451965.1 Brachybacterium sp.
GCACTGCCGCCCGCGCTCACCCAGGGGGTCCCCGCCACCAGCGGGCGCAGCGTCTCCGCGAGGGCGGCGAGGCGCTCGCAGTAGTCGGAGACCGCGGTCAGGGACGCGGGCGAGCGGTCGTGGGCCAGCGCACCTTCGTACCCAGCCGCGCCCACCAGTCGCAGCACCGCGGAGGCGGCGACACGCTCGCCGATCTCGCGGGCCGTCGCCTCATCGCGTGCGCCGGTGCGGGCGCCGTCGGCCCCGAGCTCCACCAGCACCCCGAGGGACGAGCCGGCCGGCAGCTCCCGCTCGAGCAGCTCGACCGTGGCGAGGCTGTCCGCCCAGCACACCAGCTCCTGCTCGGGATGCTCGGCCAGGTGCGCGGCGAGCCGGCGCAGCAGCGCGGGATCGGTGCAGGTGTGCGCGAGCTGCACCGTCGGGATGCCCGCCCGCAGCGCGATATCTGCCTGCCAGCCGGTGGCGACCGTGATCCCGGTGCAGCCCGCCGCCAGCTGCCGAGCCCACAGCGCCGGCGCCATGGTGGTCTTCCCGTGCGGCATCAGCTCGAGACCCCGCTCTCGTGTCCAGCGCTCCATGACTCGCAGATTGTGCGCGATCGCCGACTCGTCGAGCACCAGCAGCGGGGTGGAGAAGGTGCTGAGCGGCGCCTCCAGCGCGGTGATCGGGCGGCCGAGGAGCTCGGCGGGGAAGGACTTGTCGCGGGGCTGGACGGTGCGCTCGATGGCGGGCTCGACCGTGCGCTCGACGGTGGACGGGACGTGCTCGGGCATCGATGGCCTCGCTCGGCTCGGGGAAGAGACGGCTGTAAGTCTCTGGGGCCTGGTGGAGAAGTTCAAGCCGCATACACGCAGGGAGACGGGGAGAGCGCCCCTGGGGCGACCCGTACCGGCACCGGCCGGAGACGACTACCGGCCGGGGAGCGGCTCTGCGAACTCGGCGATGAGTTCGGTGATCTGCGCGGTCATCTCCCGGTCGTCGATGCGGGCGGTGCCGCCGCCGTCCTGCTCCCCGTAGTCGCCGAAGCTCGCGTGCGCGGCACCCTGGATCTCGACCAGCTGGGCGTCCTCCGGGAGCAGGTCACGGGCCTCGTCGATCTTCTCCGGGGTGGACAGGCCGTCCTCGCTGCCCGCGAGGCTGAGCACCGGGAGCTGTGTGGAGGAGAGTTCGTTCGCGCAGTAGGAGGCGAACAGCACCAGTGCGCCGGCGTCCTCGGCGAGCTGGCAGGCGCGCACCCCGCCCAGGGAGTGCCCGCCCACCATCCACACCTGCACCTCGCCGGCGGAGGAGGTGAAAGTGTCCAGGTCGCGCCGGTCCAACAGCGCCAGGTTCAGGCGCGGCTTCACGATCACCACCGTGATCTCGTGCTCGGCGACGAGGTCAGCCAGTCGGGCGATGTACGCGGCCGGCTCGACCTTCGCACCCGGATAGAACACGAGCCCCGTCCCTGAGGCCTCCGGGTTCTCGGGGCTCACCACGATCGCGGTCGCGTCCTCCTCCACCGTGACCCCGGGACGGGCTTGCACGGCGTCCAGCGGTGCCTGCTCCGCCGCCATCACCCCGATCTTCGCCCAGGCGACCACCCCGATCACGGCCACGAGCACGAGCGCCAGCAGCACGAGCAGCAGGCGCACGCCCCAGCGGGAGACGGAGCGGGCGGAGATCATGCCGAGACCTTAGTCGGCGCAGGCGGCGCTCGCCGGACTCATCGACCTGGTGGCGGATCTCGTCACCGCCGCCCCACCGAAGGACTGTGAGGTGGAGCGGGAGACGGCGCGGGCACGCAATGCCAGGCGGCTCCCACAGAGCGCCGTGTCCTGAGCCCAGCCCCGCAGCTCACCGCCCGCCGAAGTCCGGCGCCCGCTTCTCGAGGAACGCCGCAGTGCCCTCCGCCTTGTCCTCGGTGGTGAACAGCAGCGTCTGCGCGAGCTGCTCCAGCAGCAGCCCGGTGCGCTGGTCGGTGTCGTGGCCCGGGGCGATGACCATCTTGGCGAGCCGTATCGCGAGCGGGCCCTTGGCGAGGATGCTCGTCATGATCTCCGCAGCGGTGGGCAGCAGCTCCGCAGCGGACACCACCGAGGTGACCAGGCCGTACCTCTCGGCCTGCTCAGCAGTCAGTGCTCTGCCGGTCAGGATCATCTCTAGCGCCCGGCCGGTGCCCACGAGACGAGAGAGCCGCTGGGTGCCGCCGGCGCTGGGCAGCACTCCGAGCCCCCCCTCGGGCAGGCCCATCGTCGCCTCTGCAGCGGCGATGCGGATGTCGCAGCTCATGGCGAGCTCGAGCCCGCCGCCCATCGCGACGCCGTTCAGCGCGGCGAGAGTGGTCTTCGGATAGGCCTGGAGACGGTCGTGCAGGCGCTGCATGGTGGAGGCGAGCCCCTCGGTCAGGCCCCAGGCCGCGACCTCGGCGATGTCGGCCCCGGCTGCGAAGGCCTTCTCGCCGCTGCCGGTGATCACGATCCCCTGTACGGCCCCGTCGACCTCCCAGGCATCCAGCACGGCGGAGAGCTCCGCCAGCAGGGCCGCGTTCAGGGCGTTGCGCTGCTCCGGGCGGTGCAGCGTGATCGTGCCGATCCGGTCGGTCACCTCGGTGCGGAGCGTGGTGAGTTGCGGGGGCTGCTGGTCCGTCATGGTCTGCTGCTCTCTGTTCGGGGACAGGCTCGGGGGAGGGACTGTGCTCAGGCCATGGTGAGCCCGCCGGAGACGGACAGGGTCTGTCCGGTGATGTAGTGCGAGGCGGGGGAGGCGAGGAAGGCGACCGCATGGGCCAGATCCTCCGGCTGGGCGAGGCGGCGCAGCGGGATCGCCCGCTCCAGGGCGGTGCGCAGCTTGGGGTTCTCCTCGGAGATGGTGTCGAACAGCGGGGTGTCCGCCGGGCCGGGGCAGACGGCGTTCGCGGTGATGCCGGCACGGGCGCTCTCGCGGGCGAGGGTCTTGGTGAAGGAGACGATCCCGCCCTTGCATGCCGAGTACACCGCTTCCCCGCTGGAGCCCACCCGGGCCGCGTCCGAGGCGATGTTCACGACGGTGCCGTGGCCCTGCTCCGTCATCACCCGCACCACCGATTGGCAGCAGTGCAGGGTGCCAAAGAGGTTGATCCCGATGATGCGGTCCCAGATCGCGGGGTCCTGCTCCAGGAAGGGACCCACCTTGTCCCAGCCGGCATTGTTGACCAGCACATCGATCCGGCCGAAATGATCGACGACCTGCGCGGTCATCGCCTCCACGCTCGCCCGGTCCGCGATGTCGACACGGACGGCGAGGGTGTGGCCGCCGAGCTCTGCGGCGACTCGCCGCGCCGCCTCCTCGTCGAGGTCGGCGACCACCACGACGGCCCCCTCGGCGGTGAGCTTCGTGGCGATGCCCTTGCCGATGCCGCTGGCGGCGCCGGTGACCAGGCAGATGCGGCCGGTGAGGTCCTGGTCGTTGGTGGCGGGGGTCGGGGTCTCGGCCATGGCGGTGCTCCTCGGGGTGGTCCTCGGGTCGGGTGATGCGGTCACGGGGCGAGCTCGCGGTCCACGGTGTGGCGGGCGATGACGAGCTTCATGATCTGGGCGGTGCCGTCGCCGATCTGCAGCCCCAGCACATCGCGCAGGCGCTGCTCGATCGGTCGGTCGGTGAGGTAGCCGTACTGGCCGTGGCTGAGCAGGCACTGGTGGATGACGTCGTACGCCGTCTTCGGCGCCCACCACTTGCACATCGCGGCCTCCTTGGTGTGCGGCAGGCCGGAGTCCTTCAGCCAGAGGGTCCTCTGGCAGAGCAGCCGGGCGGCCGACAGCAGCGTCTCCGCCTCGGCCAAGGGGAAGGCGACGCCCTGGAAGGAGCTCAGCGGCTGGTCGAAGGCGGTGCGGGAGCTGGTGTACTGCCAGGTCTCGTCGAGGGTGACCTGGGCGGCACCGATCACCTGCAGGCCGATCAGCGCGCGGGAGAAGTCGAAGCCCTGCATCACCTGGGTGAACCCGGTGCCGAGCTCGCCCAGCAGGTTCTCCTCGGGGATCCAGGTGCCGGTGAAGTCCACCATCCCCCGGCCGACGGCACGGGTGCCCATGTCGGGTGCGGCGCGCCGAGCGATCCCGTCGCGGTCCAGCTCGACCAGGAAGGCGCTGATGCCCCTGCCACGGCGGCCCTGCTCGGTGCGAGCGAACACCACGGCGGCGCTCGCGTGCATCGCGAACGACATGGACTTGGTGCCGTCGAGCACCCAGCCGTCGTGCTGGGGACGGGCCGTCATCGAGGGGTTGCCGGCATCGGAGCCGGCGTCGGGCTCCGAGAGCCCGATCGCCACCAGGTCCTCGCCGCTGGTGATCCGCGGGATCCAGTGCGATGCCACCTCGGGGCGTGCGCTGCGGGTGAGGATCTGACCCACCAGCGAACCGATGACCTGCACGTAGGCGACGTTCAGGTCGCCGCGGGCGATCTGCTCGGCGATCATGCCGGAGGTCAGCGCCCGCTCATCGCGACCGCCGAGCGCCGCCGGGAGCTCCGGAGCGATGAGCCCGAGCTCGCCCATCTGTCGGACCAGCTCCGGGGCGATGACCCGGTCCTGCTCCCGCTGGCGGGTCCCGGGTGCGATCTGGGCGGCGACCTCGGCGGCCGCGTCGATGAAGCCCTGCATCGCGTCGTCGATGACGAAATCCATGTGGCCTCCTTCGTCAATGGGCGGCGGCAGTGGTGGGTGTCAGCCCTACGCGAGGTCGCCGAGCAGGTCGGGGTAGCGGCCGCGATGCTCGGGGAGGATCGCGGTGGACAGCAACAGCGCGGTCTGGGAGCGCAGGAACTCCTCGAAGGTCATCCGCGGCGCGAAATACCAGTGCTTCAGCGCCCAGGAATGGGCGACCGTCAGCAGGTCGTAGGCGAACAGCTCGG
>JAKDNE010000260.1 GCA_030451965.1 Brachybacterium sp.
CACGCCGCGTGCCGCGGCAGAGACCCTGGAGGCGGTCGCGGAGAGCGGCGGCACCGGGACGCCGGCCGATGACGAGCTGCCCACCGCCGAGAATTTCTCCTTCGCCCCACGCACGCTCACCCGCGCGGCGGCGCGGCGAGCCACCCATCTCGGACTCCAGCTGCCCAAGCCGCGTCTGCGCGGGATGATGCACCTGATCGCCTTCCCTGCCACCGTGGTGGCCGGGCTGCTGCTGGTCGCCCTCGGCGGAACCATCGAGATCCGTCTGGCCTGTGCAGTGTTCGTGCTGACCGCCAGCATGCTGTTCGGGATCAGCGCCGTCTACCATCGCGGCACCTGGTCCCCCCAGCGGGCGATCATGCTGCGACGGTTCGACCATGCGAACATCTTCCTGATCATCGCCGGCACCTACACCCCGATCGCGGTGGCGATGCTCGCTCCACGCCAGGCCCTCACCCTGCTGGCGATCGCCTGGGGAGGGGCGCTGGTCGGGGTGTGCTTCCGGCTGTTCTGGACCGGAGCACCCCGCTGGATCTACGTACCGGCCTACATCGCGCTGGGCTGGGTGGCGGTCTTCTACATGCCGCAGCTGCAGGCCACAGGCGGATGGGCCGTCGTCTGGCTGCTGGTGATCGGCGGTCTCGCCTACACCGCGGGGGCGGTCATGTACGCACTGAAGCGGCCCAATCCGTCACCGGCCTGGTTCGGTTTCCACGAGATCTTCCACACCGGCACCCTGATCGGCTTCGGCTGCCACTTCGCAGCGGTCGTCGTCGCCATCGTCTGAAAAGACAGGCGCGGACGCCGGTCGGACATCAGCGCTGATCGGTGGTCAGCGCGGATCGTCGGTGGGCGGGGTGTCCTCGCCCGAGGGTGCCTCGTCGACCTCTGACGAACCAGCCGCGTCCGGTGCCTCCTCAGTCCCGTCCGGTGCCCTCGGCCCCGTGGCGCCACCCTCCGGCGCGGCGGATCCCGCGGTCCCCTCGTTCGCCGCGTCGTGCGCGTGATCGCTCCGCTCGCGCTCTTCGGCCTCCATCCGCTCCTGCACCCGTGCCCGGGCCTGCACCCGACGGGTGCGGCGCGTCATGTCGATCGCCAGCAGCACGACCGCCACCGCCAGCACGAACATCGCGAAGAACCCGGGCAGGCCCGGGGAGACGGTGACCGAGTCGAATCCTCCGCCGTCCGAGGGGCTCGGCGCGGCCACCAGCTCACCGAGAGTGAGGACGCTCTCCGCGCCGCTCACGGCCGGGCCTCCACGTGCTCGTGACGCAGCCCGGCGAACAGATCGTCCTCGGGCAGCTTCACCCCGATGCGGGAGATGTGCAGCTCGTAGTCCTCGGTGCCCCAGGCCGCCGCCTCCGCCTCGTGGGAGATGCGGAAGAACGGCCCTTCGGGATCGACCTGGGTGGCATGGGCGCGCAGCGCGTCATCCCGGATCGCGAGGAAGTCGCGCACGTCGACGCGGGTGGTGAGCACCCGGTCCTTGCTCTCGTCGTAGTGCTGGAGCATCTGGTCCAGCATCTCGTTCGGAGTGCCTTCTGCCCGCAGATGCCTGCTCACCGCTGAGAACCGCTGCCGGTGGAAGCCGTTGATGTAGTAGAGCTTCGCCACCGCCCAGGGCTCACCGAGCTCGGGGGCGAAGGCGGGATCGGCGGCGAGGTCGAAGGCAGCCAGGCTGATCCGGTTGACCTGGATGTGGTCGGGATGCGGGTAGCCGCCGTTCTCGTCGTACGTGGTCATCACGTGGGGACGCAGTCGACGGATGGTCTTCACCAGCGGCCCTGCCGCCTCCTCGGCGGGGAGCGTCGCGAAGCTGCCGGCCGGCAGCGGCGGCAGCGGGTCGCCCTCGGGCAGACCGGAGTCGATGAAGCCCAGCCACTCATGGTCCACACCGAGGATCTCCTGGGCTCGCGCCATCTCCTGACGGCGGATCTCGGGCAGCGCCTCGGCGGTCAAGGAAGGATCTTCGCGCAGCCGGGGGTTGAGCACGTCGCCGCGCTCCCCACCGGTGCAGGTGATGACCGTGACCTGGACGCCCTCGCGCGCATAACGCGCGGTCGACCCGGCACCCTTGGACGATTCGTCGTCCGGGTGCGCGTGGACGGCCACCATCCGCAGAGGTTCATCGGGGGTGGGCAGCTGGACGGTCACGGGGCTCCTCGGAGACGACGGGAGGGGACGGATCCCACGGGGCTGATCCGTACGTCGCGCGCAGGGACGACCATGGCGCACCCGCGTCAGATCCTACGCCACCGTTACCTGACTGCACCTGGGAGGAGGCATGCCCACGACCACTGCAAGGCGCCGGAGCAGGGCCGCCGGCTCGGAGGAAGCTCTCGGGACCGGTCTGGAAGACTGTCCCCATGACCGATGCCAGTGACCGTCGCGCGGACCGCTATGGAAAGCCGCTCGTGGGCCGTCGGACCGCGCGTGTGCTCCTGGTCCTCGCCGCCGCGGCGTTCCTCGCGGTCGTGTTCTACGTCGGGATCCAGGCCTCCAGCACCCCGGTCCGACCGGAGGTGCTCGCCTACGACCACGTCGCCGATGATGTGATCGCCGTCGACTACCAGGTGACGATGGACCCCGGCACCGAGGCGACCTGCACGATCCAGGCGCTGAACAAGGGGCGGGCCCAGGTCGGCTTCGTCGAAGCGTCGATCCCCGCCCAGGACACCCGTCGGAGCACGCACCACGTCGAGATCTCCACCCAGGGCAAGGCGGTCTCGGCGGAGATCATCAACTGCACGGCCCGGTGAGCCGACCCGTCGCACCGGATTACTCGATGCGCGAAATCAGGACCGGGTCCCCGGGAACGGGTTCCGCGCGGTGTAAAGTATCCGGGAACCGGCATCGTGCCGATCATCATCACCCGCACACGGGGCGCATGAGGACATGTGCCCCGTGATTCGCGTATCGGGGCCCTTCGCCCCCCTGCGCACTACTGAGGACGACAGGAGTGAACCCATGAGCAGCCAGCCGAATGGCGCCTGGCTCACCCAGGACGCGTACGACCGCCTTGCCAAGGAGCTCGCAGAGCTCGAGGGCCCGGGACGCACCGAGATCGCCGAGCGCATCGCCGCGGCTCGCGACGAAGGGGACCTCAAGGAGAACGGCGGATACCACGCCGCCCGTGAGGAGCAGGGCAAGATGGAGGCCCGCATCTCGGACCTCCAGCGACTCCTGAAGAACGCCGTGGTCGGCGAGGCGCCGAAGGACGACGGCATCGTCGAGCCCGGCATGGTCGTGGTCATCTCGATGGCCGGCAAGGAACGCACCTTCCTGCTCGGCAACCGCGAGATCGCCGACGGCGACGACACGCTCGAGGTGTACTCCTCGGAGTCTCCGCTGGGCAGCTCGATCCACGGCTCCAAGGTCGGGGACTCCGTCGACTACACGGCCCCGAACGGGAAGTCCTTCCCGATCGACATCCTCAAGGCCTCGCCCTACACAGCCTGAGCCGTCGCCCGCACGAGCAGTGCGCGCAGGAGAAAGGCCCCCGCTACCGGCTGCTGCCGGGCGGGGGCCTTCTCTTCGTGCGGGCGGCCGTGAGATTCAGGCGTCGCCGGGGCGCGGGGCATCGTCCTGCCCGGTCGCTCCGTCATGGTCCGGGGGGTCGTCCTGGCGGGCGGCGTCCTTCTCGCGCGGGGCATCGTCCTGGCGCGGGGCGTCGTCATCGACCAGCGCGTCGTTCCTGCGTGCGGGGGCGGATTGCGGTGAGGCGCCACCAGCGATCGGCGCACCGGCCATTGCCGCCTGCCGGGTGCCTGAGGGACGCAACGAGGGCAGTGCCGGCATCGTCGGCCGTCTGCGCTCCGCGGCGGTGCCCGCCGGCGCGGGCCGACGATGGGTCAGCGCGGCGAAGTGCTCGGCACTGGCCCGGTCGTGCCCGAGGTCCGGGCTCGGGTCACGACCCACCACGTACAGCAGCGTCGCATTGACGAAGGCCAGCACCGGGATGGCGAACAGCGCGCCGGCGATCCCGGCGATCATCACACCCCCCGCGACACCCAGGAACACCGCCAGTGGATGCAGCTCGACGGCCTTGCCCATCAGGAAGGGCTGCAGGACGTTGCTCTCCAGCTGCTGCACGATCAGCACGATCGCGAGCATGATCACCGCGCCGACCCAGTTGTTGAGCACCAGCACCAGCAGCACCGCGATCGCGCCCGAGACGATCGCACCGACCAGCGGGACGAAGGAGAACAGGAACACGAGCAACCAGATCGGCACCGCATAGGAGCCGAGCCCCAGCGCCACCATGCCGATCGAGATGCCGAAGGCGTCCACGGCGGCCACCAGGATCTGGGTGCGCATATAGGCTGACAGCGCCTTCCAGCCGCGACGGAAGGCCTCGTGGGTGGGGACCCGGGCCGCCGGCGGCAGCAGACCCACCACCCAGTGCCAGATCCCCGCCCCGCCCGAGAGCAGGAAGAACAGGGTGAACAGCGCCACCACGATGCCGGTGGCGACGTTCCCGAGCACCGCCGCAGTGCTCACTGCACCGCTGACCAGCTGGCCGGAGTACTGCTGGAGCTGATCGACCCCTTCGTCGATCGCCGAGTTGATCATCGGGGTGTCGATCTGGAAGGTCGAGGTCGCCCATTCCACCAGGCCCTGGAACCCCGTGACCGCCTTCTCCTGGATATCGGCGAACTGCGCGAACAGCTGCCGTCCCGCCAGGGTGAACATCCCCGAGATCACCAGCAGCAGCCCCAGCAGGGCGATGCCGGCGGCCGCCCCTCGGCCCAGGAACGTGTAACGGGTCAGCACCTTGACCACCGGGGTCATCAGCGAGGCGAGCAGGATCGCGATCACCACCGGGATGACGATCGTAGTGATCTGCAGCA
>JAKDNE010000261.1 GCA_030451965.1 Brachybacterium sp.
TGGGCCGGAGCCTCCGGTGTGAGCCTGCTGGGCGAGGCGGCGCGCCGGGTGCGCGAGGCCGGCTTCCTGATCGGCAACATCTCGGTGCAGGTGATCGGCAACCGCCCACGGCTGTCCCGACGCCGCGAGGAGGCATGCGCCGTGATGAGCGAGGCCACCGGAGCGGCGGTCACGGTCTCGGGCAGCACCACCGACGCCCTGGGGCTCACCGGGCGCGGCGAAGGCGTGGCCGCGATGGCGACGGCCCTGGTCGTCGCCCTGTCCGAAACCATCGAGGAGGCAGCAGCATGACGGAGACCACGGACCTGCCGGTGCGCGCCCCGGACATCGAGGCCGCCGCGGAGCGGCTCGCCCCGGTGTTGCGACGCACCCCGCTCCAGCTCAGCGAACGGCTGAGCGGGCTGGCCGGGGTGCCGGTGTGGCTCAAGCGCGAGGACCTGCAGTCCGTGCGCTCGTACAAGCTCCGCGGCGCCCACCTCTTCCTCGATTCCCTCGATCAGGCGGCACGGGAGGCGGGCGTGGTCGCGGCCAGTGCGGGCAACCACGCGCAGGGCGTCGCCCAGGCCTGCAGCGCTCTCGGCATCCGCGGGCGCATCTACGTGCCCGGCACCACGCCGCGGCAGAAGCGCGAGCGGATCACCGCGATCGGGGGCGACCTGGTCGAGCTGGTCCTGATCGGGGACACCTTCGACGATGCCGCCGAGGCCGCGGCCGACGATGCCGAGCGCACCGGTGCCACACAGGTCCCGCCCTTCGACCATCCGCTGATCATGGCCGGTCAGGGCACGGTCGCCCTCGAGGCTGCGGAGCAGCTGCGCACCGAGCACGGCCGCGAGATGGGCACGATGGTGGTGCCCGTCGGCGGAGGCGGGCTGCTCGGAGGCTGTGGAGCGTGGCTGCGGGAGCGCAGCCCCTCGACCAGGATCATCGGGGTCGAACCGGCCGGGGCGGTCTCGATGGCCGCGGCAGTGCGTGCCGGCCGTCCGGTCACCCTCCATGAGATGGACCGCTTCGTCGACGGGGCCGCCGTGCGCCGGGTCGGCGCCGGGCCGCTGCGGATGGTGCAGGCCATCAGCCCTGAGCTGACCTCGGTGGAGGAGGGCGCCGTCTGCACCGAGATGCTCGAGCTCTATCAGGTCGAGGGGATCATCGCTGAGCCCGCCGGTGCATTGACCGCGACAGCGGTGGCGACCGGCGCGATCGAGCACCTCGGTCGTGCCGGGCACGATGCCGCCGATCCCGAGGAGGAGACCGGCGATGTGGTGGTGGTCGTCTCCGGCGGCAACAACGACGTCTCGCGGTACAGCGAGATCGTGGAGCGCTCCCTCGTGCATCAGGGCCTCAAGCACTACTTCCTGGTCACCTTCCCGCAGGAGCCGGGCGCCCTGCGCCGCTTCCTGGACCGGGTGCTGGGACCGGACGACGACATCGTGCTGTTCGACTACATCAAGCGCAACAACCGCGAGGCGGGTCCGGCCCTGGTCGGGCTCGAGATCGGTGACCGCGAGGACCTCGAGCCGCTGATGGCGCGGATGGCCGCCTCGAACATGGAGATCGAACGAGTGGATCCCGAGGATCCGATCTACCGCTATCTCACCTGAGCCGGCCGCGGCCGCCCCGCGGCACCGGGTCAGCGTTCGGGGTAGGCCTCGACGTCGGGCGTGATCTGGGCCGTGCGCGCCTCGACGGCGGAGCGGACGATGTCGTCCAGGCCGTGCTCGGACTTCCAGCCGAGGGTCCGGGCGATCCTGTCGCCGGAGCAGATCAGCCGCGCCGGATCTCCGGGACGCGCCTCTCCGATCTCGGGGGTGATCTCGATGCCTTTGGCGCGGGCGATCGCGTCGATCACCTCGAGCACGCTGGACCCCTCACCGGTGCCGACGTTGAAGGTGCGGTGCGGGCGCTCCTCACCGCGCAGGTAGTCCAGGGCGGCGACATGGGCGTGGGCGAGATCGAGGACATGCACGTAGTCGCGGATGCAGGTGCCGTCGGGCGTGTCGTAGCCGTCCCCGAAGACCACCGGCGCCTGTCCCCTCTCGAGCCGGTCCAGCACGATCGGCACGAGGTTCATCACTGCGGTGTCCGCCAGCTCGGGCCAGCCGGCCCCGGCGACGTTGAAGTAGCGCAGGGCGACCGTGCGCATGTCATGGGCGCGCTCGGCGTCGGCGAGCATCCACTCCCCCACGTACTTGCTCGCGCCGTAGGGGTTGATGGGCTGCGGGGGGAAATCCTCGGTGACGAGGTCGACGTCGGGCATGCCGTACACGGCGGCCGAGGAGGAGAACACGATGTCGCGGACGTCGGCGCTCGCGCAGGCGGACAGCACGTTGGCGAGACCGGCGATGTTGTCGTGCCAGTACATCTCGGGCTTCTCCACGGATTCGCCCACCTGCTTGTGGGAGGCGAAATGGATCGCGGAATCGATGCCCGAGGCCTGCATCTGGAAGGCGAGCTTCTCGCGCGCCTCCGGGAGGGTCACGTCGAGCTCGATCAGCTCCGCACCTTCGGTGCGGCTGCGCAGGCCCGTGGAGAGGTTGTCGACCACCACCACCTCCTGTCCCTGCTCCAGGAGGAGTCGCACCACGTGCGATCCGATGTATCCAGCGCCACCGATCACGAGAGTTGTCATGAGGGGATCGTACCCGGCGCGAGCGGCCCGATGTCCCGGCGGCGGCACCACCGCAGTGGCTGCGGCCGCCGGGCGCGGCGTGGTCGGGCCGGGCTCAGCTCCAGGAGCTGGAGACGGGCCGTCCCTCGTTGTATCCGGCCGCTCCCTGCAGACCGATCACCGACCGTTCCCGGAACTCGGCGGTGTCCGAGGCTCCCGCGTAGGTGTACGAGGAACGGACGCCCGCGGTGATCTCATCGAGCAGATCCTCCACCCCGCCCCGGCCCTCGGCGAGGTACATGCGCGAGGTCGAGATGCCCTCCTCGAACAGGCCCTTGCGGGCGCGGGCGAAGGCGTCCTCGTGCGCGGTGCGGTGGGAGACCGCCCGCTTGGAGGCCATGCCGAAGGACTCCTTGAAGCGTCGGCCGCTCTCATCGGTCCGCATCTGTCCGGGCGACTCGTAGGTGCCGGCGAACCAGGAGCCGATCATCACGTTGGAGGCGCCGGCGGCGAGTGCGAGCGCGACATCGCGGGGGTGGCGCACTCCCCCATCGGCCCAGACGCTCCCGCCGAGGCGGCGGGCCTCGGCCGCGCACTCGAGCACGGCGGAGAACTGGGGGCGCCCCACCCCGGTCATCATCCGGGTGGTGCACATGGCGCCCGGCCCGACGCCGACCTTGACGATGTCCGCACCGGCCTCGATCAGCTCGCGGGTGCCCTCGGCGGTGACGATGTTGCCCGCCGCGAGCCGCACGGCAGTGCCTTCGCGGGGGCCCAGCGCTGTGCGGGCGGTCCGCAGTGCCTCGAGCATCCTGTCCTGGTGGCCGTGGGCGGTGTCGAGCACGATCACGTCGGCACCGACCTCGACCAGTTCGCGCACCCGGGCGGCGATATCGGCGTTGACGCCGACGGCGACCGCGATGCGGAGCCGGCCCTCGGCGTCCGTGGCGGGGCGGTAGATGGTCGAGCGCAGCACACTGGTGGCGGTGAGGACGCCGCGCAGCACGCCATCCCCATCCACGACGACGGCCGCGTCGTGGTGGGTCGCGGCGATGCGGGCATGCAGGTGCGCGGGGTCGATCGTGAGATCTGCGGGTCGCAGCACGGGCACGTCCTCGCTGAGCACCTCCCCCACCTCGGAGAAGGAGTCGCGCCCGAGGATCTCCTCCGCGGAGATGGTGCCGAGCGGGCGGTGCTGCTCGTCGATCACCACGACGATGCCGTGCGGACGCTTGGGCAGCAGGTCCGCGGCCTGCCCGAGGGTGCCGGAGACGGTGAGGGTCAGCGGATGGTCGACCAGCAGGTCACGGGATTTCACCGAGCGGACGATCGAGTCGGTCCGTTCCGGGGAGAGGTCCTGGGGCAGGACGGCGAGGCCGCCTCGGCGGGCCATCACCTCCGCCATGCGCCGCCCGGTCACGGCGGTCATGTTGGCCGCGATCAGCGGAATCGTGGTGCCCGAGCCGTCATCGCTGCTGAGGTCGACATCGAAGCGGGAGGTGACTGCCGAACGGTTCGGCAGGAAGAAGCAGTCGTCGTACGTGAGGTCGGTCGACGGGGTATGGATCAGACGCATGCGTCCAGGGTACGGATCCTTCTCTGCCTCACCTCCACGACCCCCTCACAGGTCGCGGTGTGACGAGGGGTGCTCGTGAATCTAGGATGGGGCGCATGACGGACCACTCCTCGGAATCTCGCCACAGGCGTCGTCGGTCCGGCAGACACCAGCAGCCGGCCCGGCGACCTGCCTCGCCGCCGCTGCCACCGGATGAAGCACGCCGGAACCGGGACGCCGCCTTCGGCACGACCGGGGAGAAGCGCACCTGGCTCGGGGGCAGCTCTGCGTCCACCCCGTCCGCGCCCTCCGCGTCGTCGGGATCCAGCCCTTCCGACGCCCCGGGATCGGCGCAGCCACCGTCGACGCCACCTGACCGGGACGGCGGCGCCCCCGCCGGACCCTCCGCTTCCGGGCCCCGTGCCGCTCGCCTGTCGCCGAGCGAGGGCGGGTCGCACGCCGAACAGCCCGAGGGGCGCGCTCGCGGTCGACGCGCAGCGTTCCCGCTCGAGCAGCTCTCGCGGTCCCCCGCTCCAGGCGAGCAGTCCCCCACCGTCCGGCAGGACCCCGCGCCCGCCGACACCCGCGGCGCTGAGGCCGAGCACACCGACCACGTCGGTGACGTCGACGGCGCTGCGGCGGCGTCCCGCGGTCGCCGCCGAGCGGCATTGCCCACCGAGCCCG
>JAKDNE010000262.1 GCA_030451965.1 Brachybacterium sp.
CCAGCTCATCGGCCCACTTCTCCTTGAGGGGACGCAGCTCATCGAGCACGTGCAGGCAGTTCACGCAGCAGAAGGTCCAGAAGTCGAGCAGCACGATCTTCCCGCGCAGCGCCTCGAGATCGAGCTCGGCGCCACCGGTGTTCAGCCAGCCGCGGCCGCGCAGTGCGGAGCCATGAACACGGGCTGTCAGAGGAGTGGACGGGTCCGGCGATGTGCTCATGGGGTCCAGTGAACACCGGATCGGCCCCGCGAGGCCAACTTCCCGCCCCCGACGGGCGTCCTCATGGACATCATGTGAGCCAGCCGACCCGTGCAGCGGGCGACGTCGTCGGCGCGGTCACGTCGTCATCGACCGACGGGTTCCGGGGGCTCCTCGCACAGCGCGGACTCACCAGCCGGCGATCCAGGCCCGCAGCTCGGGGTCCGTGAGCGCGGTGAGTGCGAGATCCGCCGGCGGTGCCGGATGCCCCCCGGTGGGGACGGTGATCAGTCGCAGCCCGGCGTCCCGGGCGGACTGCGCGCCGGTTCCGGAGTCCTCGAAGGCCAGCACCCGGGAGGGCTCGGCACCGAGGGCCCGGGCGGCCGCGGCGTACATATCGGGGGCGGGTTTGGGGCGCTCGACGGTGTCGGAGGCCTCCAGGACCGCGAAGTGCTCCCGGAGCCCGCCGAGGCGCAGCTTGTCCTCCAGCGAGTCCAGCCAGGAGTTCGAGGCGCAGCCCAGCGGCACCTTGGACCCGGCCAGCCGCAGGATCTCGGCGGCGCCGGGCAGGGTGCGGATGCCGGCGGCGAGCTCGCGGTCGAACTCTCGGTGCAGGTCTTCGCGGACCGCCTGTGCGGTATGGCCCGCGCGCCGGGCGATCAGCTCCGCGGCGACCTCGATGGTCGAGCCGTGCAGCAGCGCCTCGTCCCCCTCCTGGAGCACGGCGCCATGGGCGGCGACCACCCGGTCCTCGGTGAGCTGCCAGATGGACTCGGTGTCCAGCAGCAGCCCGTCGCAGTCGAAGACGATCGCCTGCGGGGTCCAGTCGCCGAAGGCCGCGGCGAAGCGGGCAGGGATCTCGGCCGCAGCCCCACGGGGCGGGGTGCCGTCGCTCATCGGCGCGGCTCCCAGGCCGAGATCCACCGGGCGAGCACAGGATCGGTGAGAGCGGTGAGACGGCGCGGAGCGCAGGGCTCCTGCCCGGGGATCGACGGCACGGCGATCAGCTGCAGCCCGGCCGCGCGCGCGGCATCCGCGCCGGTCTCGGAGTCCTCGAATCCGAGGCAGTCGACCGGGTCGGCGCCGAGCGCCCGTGCCGCGGCCAGATACATATCGGGGGCGGGCTTCGCCTCGGCCACGTCCTCGATCGCGATCGAGGCATCGACCAGCTCGGTGAGCCCGAGGCCCTCGAGCTTGGTGTCCAGCATGTCCCGCGGGGAGTTGGAGGCCACCGCGACCGGTCGGAGCGCGGCGATGGACCGCAGGGTCTCCAGGGCGCCGGGCAGCGGGGTGAGGCCTTCGCCGATGTGCTCACGATGCTCGGCCAGCAGCTCCGCGCCCACTTGGTGGGGGTCCTTGGCGACAGCCTCGGCGATGGCGAGGACCACCAGGTCCGCGGCCCGGCCGGTGATCCGGCGCCGGGTCGCCGGATCCAGGGCGGCGCCGTGGCGGGCGAGGTACTCCTCCTGCAGCGCGATCCACTGGCCCTCGGTGTCCACCAGCAGACCGTCGCAGTCGAAGATCACCGCGGCCGGGGACCAGCGCGGTGGCCACTGGTCCAGCGGGGAGGTGGCGAGGGCGGCGGGATCGGAGGTCATGGGGCCCAGGATATCGGCCTTCCCCTGCACATCCGCTGGCCCTCCCCGGTCGCCGTCGTGCCCGTCGCCGTCGCCGTCACGCACGGTGACCCGGCGGTACCCAGTCTCAGCTGTCGCCTCGGACCATCGATAGCGACAGCCGAGACTGGATACCCGCGAGTAACCGCTCGCGCGCGAAGTCTCAGGCGGTGGCAGTGGCGGCAGTGGCCGCGACCAGGCCCTGCTCGATGTCCGTGAGGATGTCGTCGATGTGCTCGATGCCCACGGACAGCCGCACGAAGCCCGGCTCGATGCCGGCCGCGCGCTGCTCCTCCTCGCCGAGCTGGGAGTGGGTGGTCGAGGCGGGGTGGATCACCAGGGAGCGCACGTCACCGATGTTCGCCACATGGGAGTGCAGGGTGAGCGCGTCGACGAAGCGCTTGCCGGCCTCGAGCCCGCCGGGCAGGACGAAGCCGAGCACGCTGCCCGCCCCCTGGGGGAGGTAGCGGTCCGCGGTGGCCTTGTACGGGGAGGAGTCCAGGGAGGCCCAGGTCACGGGGCCCACGCGGTCGTCGGCCTCGAGGGAGGCGGCGACCTGGTGGGTGTTCTCCAGGTGGCGCTCCATGCGCAGCGGTAGCGTCTCCAGTCCCTGCCCGATGAGGAAGGCGTTGAACGGGGAGACGGCCGGACCCAGGTCGCGCAGCAGGTTGGTGCGGGCGCGGGTCGCGAAGGCTGCGGGCAGTCCCGCGAAGACGAGGCCGTTGTAGGACTCGTCGGGCTCGTTGAACTGCGGGTACTTCTCGGCGTGGGCGGAGAAGTCGAAGCTGTCCCCATCGACGATCACGCCGGCGATCGAGGTGCCGTGGCCGCCGAGGAACTTGGTCGCCGAGTGCACGACGACGTCCGCGCCGTGCTCGAGCGGGCGCAGCAGGAAGGGCGTGGCGACGGTGTTGTCCACGATCAGCGGGACACCGATCTCGTGGGCGACGTCGGCGATCGCCCGGATATCGGGGATGTCCTGCTTGGGGTTCGGGATCGACTCGACGAAGAACGCACGGGTGGTGTCGTCGGCCGCGGCGCGCCAGGACTCCGGATCGGTGGGGTCGGCGACCCACTGCGCGGTGATGCCCAGGCGGCTGAGGGTGTGCTTGAACAGGTTGAAGGACCCGCCGTACAGGCTCGGGGAGACGGCGACGGAGTCCCCGGACCCGGCGAGGTTCAGGATCGCCAGCGTGATCGCGCTCTGCCCGGAGGCGAGCAGCAGCCCGGCGGCGCCGCCCTCGAGCGCCGCGATCCGGTCCTCGACCACGGCCTGCGTGGGGTTGGTGATGCGGGTGTAGATCGGGGCGGCCTCGGCGAGCGCGAAGCGGTCCGCGGCGGACTGCGCCGAGGGGAACACGAAGCTCGTGGTCTGATGGATCGGCAGGGCGCGCGACCCGGCGTCCGAGTCGGGGACCTGGCCGGCGTGGATGGTCAGGGTCTCGAACTTCTGCGTCTGCTCGGTCATGACGGGGGATCCTCCTGGGACGGTGATGGGCCCAGCCTGACCTGCGCGGGCCCGCCGTGCCGAGGATCGTGAACGCGGATGAACACGCGCCGTCGAGGGACGGCTCCCGACACCCGAACCGGCCCGCCGGCCTCAGCCCCGAGCGTCGAGGGCGGCCACCGCGCAGCGGATCCCGGCCGGGTCACCCACGCGCCGGGCATCTCGGGGGAACTGCTCGAGCACCTCAGCGGCGGCATCGACCTCGGTGCCGGCCAGCAGTGCGACCAGGGCGACGCGCACCCCGCCGCCCGCGGCCTCGAGCACCTCGGCGGCGTGCTGCGGGCTCTTTCCGCTGGCCTGGACCAGCATCCTCACGGTGCGTGCGACGAGCTTCGCGTTGGTGGGTCGCACGTCGATCATCAGGTTCCCGAAGGTGGTGCCGAGCCGCACCATCGTCGCGGTGGACAGCGCGTTCAGGGTGAGCTTCTGCGCAGTGCCCGCTTTCATACGGGTGGAGCCGGTGACCACCTCGGGGCCGACATCCAGCAGGATCGGGTGGTCAGCGAGCGAGGCCAGCGGGGCCTGCGGGTTCGCGGAGATCAGCGCGGTGGGCATCCCGGCGGCGCGGGCCGCCTCCAGCGCGCCGCCGACGAAGGGGGTGCGACCGCTCGCGGCCAGTCCGATCACCACATCCCCCCGAACGCACTGGTCACGCACCAGCTCGGCCCCGGCCTCGGTCGAGTCCTCGGCGCCCTCGACCGCGGTGAGGAACGCTCCGTCGCCGCCCGCCAGATGGGCGGTGACCATCGAGGGGTCGGCGTTGAAGGTGGGGGCGAGCTCGACGGCGTCCAATACCGCCAGCCTCCCGGAGGTGCCGGCGCCGAGGTAGTGGACGGTGCCTCCGGCGGAGATCGCCTGCACGCACACCTCGACGAGCGCGGCGATCTCCCCGGACCGGGCCTGGACCGCTGCCGCGACCGTCGCGTCCTCGCCGAGGATCACGTCGACCATTCCGCGGGCGTCGAGAGCATCGAGCTCGGTGCTGACGGGGTTGCGCTCCTCGGTGGGTGAGGAGAGGTCGATGAGGCTGACATCGAGGGTCGGCTCGTCCCGCGGGGGCTGGCTCACGTCGAACTCCTGTGCTCGGGGGCGGTGGTCGACGGCTGCCCCGGGACCTCATGGTCCGGGCGGTGCGCGCCGACGAGGCACCAGCGTATCGAGAACCCCGCGCGGACTCCCGCCTACCATGGGGCTCCAGCCACGAGAGGGATCCATATGGTCGACGCAGCCGCCACGGGAGGCGCGGACAGTCCGGCGCCGCCGCTCCTGGTCATCGCCGGCGATATCGGTGGGACCAGCTCACGCCTGGTGCTCGCCCCGCTGGATGGGGCGGTGATCGCCGAGGCCGAGGGCCCGGGCGCGAACCTGCGCTCCTCCGGCGCGCAGGCGTTCGACCACGTGGCCGCGACGACGCGCGAGGTGCTCGAGCGCGGGCGGGTCGCCCTGGGCGGGCGCGGC
>JAKDNE010000263.1 GCA_030451965.1 Brachybacterium sp.
CGTCCGATCGACCGATCTCCTCCCGCTCGCACGCTCGCAGTTCGTCGGTCAGTCCAGCGTCCGATCGACCGCACTCCTCCCGCTCGCACGCTCGCAGTTCGTCGGTCAGTCCTGCGTCCGATCGACCGATCTCCTCCCGCTCGCACGCTCGCAGTTCGTCGGTCAGTCCTCCAGCGCGCGCAGCGCTCGGCGTCGACCCTGCACCTGGGCCAGACGCGCCATGATCTCCTGGTGGCGCTCGGAGTCGGAGGGGTCGGTGCGCTGCAGCCGCTGCTTGAGCACCGAGTACTCGCGGGTGAGGGACAGCTCGGTGAGCCGGTCCAGCAGGGAACGCGCAAGGCGTCGCAGCCCCTCCTCGTCCCGGGCCGGCAGGTCGAGGTTCGCGATCTCCACGATCAACGGGCGCACCGTCTCACCGGCGACCTCGAGGACCTGTTCGAGGTAGCGGGCGGCATGGAGCTGTCCCTCGACGGCGTCCAGCAGGGTGCCGGCGCCGAGCATCACGTCCCATACGCTCTGCAGCGCCGGGACGTGGAAGGCATCGTCCGGCAGGGTGGCGACCTTCTCCGTGTCCAGCAGCTGCGGGGCCTGGAGCATCACCGCGAGCGACTGGGTCTCGACCTGACCCACGGGGTCGCGGCGGCTGACCACGTCCGCCAGCCGGGCCGCCGGGATCACGGCCGGCTCCCCTTCGGCCGTCGCCCCCTCACCGGGCGCCGCGGGGGCCGGCGTGGTCCTCTCCGGTTCCGTCCGCCGCGCAGAGCGTCCCTCGCTGCGGGCGGCGTCGTGCACGGCCCGCAGCACGGTGGCCTCGTCCATCCCCAGCCAGCCGGACAGCCGCCGCGCATACTCGGGCCGCATCGCCCGATCACGGATCCGGGCCACCACCGGCGCCGCCATCCGCAGCGCGGTGACCTGCCCCTCGACGGTGTCGAGGTCGACCTGGGAGATGGCGGTGCGGATCGCGAACTCGAACAGCGGCCGACGGGTCTCGATCAGCTCTCGCACCGCCTGATCGCCCTGCTGGATACGCAGATCACAGGGGTCCATGCCGCTGGACTCGACCGCGACATAGGTCTGCGCGACGAAGCGCTGGTCCTCCTCGAAAGCGCGCAGTGCGGCCTTCTGCCCGGCGGCATCACCGTCGAAGGTGAAGATCACCTCGCCGGCCAGCCCCCGCCCGTCGGTGTTCAGGCGCAGCCCCGCCGTGGGGTTCGAGTCCCCCATCACCCGGCGCACGATCTTGACGTGCTCAGGGCCGAAAGCGGTGCCGCACGACGCGACGGCGGTGGTGACCCCGGCCAGATGGGCGGCCATCACATCGGTGTAGCCCTCGACCACCACCACCCGGTGCTGGGAGGAGATCTCCTTGCGGGCGATGTCCAGGCCATAGAGCACGCTGGACTTGTGGTAGATCGCGGTCTCGGGGGTGTTGAGGTACTTGGGGCCCTTGTCGGACTCCAGCAGGCGCCGGGCGCCGAAGCCGATGGTGTTTCCGGTGATATCGCGGATCGGCCAGACCAGACGACCGCGGAAGCGGTCGTAGACCCCGCGCTGACCCTGGGAGACGAGCCCGCTGGCGGTCAGCTCCGCCTCGGTGAAGCCGCGCCCCCGCAGCACTCCGGTCAGCGATTCCCAGCCCTCGGGGGCGAAGCCGACGCCGAAGTGCGCGGCGGCCTCCTGGTCGAAGCCGCGCTCGGTGAGGAATCGCCGCCCCACCTCGGCGGCCGGTGTGCCGAGCTGCTCGCGGTAGTACTCCTCGGCGATCGCGTGGGCATCCAGCAGCCGGCGCCGGGTCCCGAAGTCGGGGCGGTCACCGCGACCCCCGCCGGCATCCTCGTACTGCAGCTGGACGCCGTAGCGGGCGGCGAGCATCTCGACGGCCTCGACGAAGCTGAGGTGGTTGATCTTCTGGACGAAGGAGATCACGTCGCCGCCCTCGCCGCAGCCGAAGCAGTGCCAGTGGCCCAGCTGCGGACGAATGTTGAAGGAGGGGGTCTTCTCGTCGTGGAAGGGGCACAGCCCCTTCATCGAACCGATCCCTCCCGTGCGCAGGGTGACGTGCTCGGAGACCACCTCGTCCAGTCGCGAGCGCTCACGGACGGAGTCCACGTCGGCACGCCGGATCAGCCCCTGGGCCACGGGCTCAGAGCTCCGATCCGAGGCCGGGCAGCGGGGTGTCCGCGGCGGTCACGTGGGTGAGGGAACGGTCGAAGAGCGCGCCGTGCAGCTGGCGTGCGGTGACGTCCGTATAGGAGGCGATCTGGTCGACCACCACGCGCCGGCGGCCGTCGTCGTCACCGGCGCTGTGCCAGAGCTCGACGAACAGGGGGCTGAGGTGCTGGGTGCCGGTGTTCCACAGCCGCGAGTACAGGTCGCGGATGATCTCCTCCTGCGCCTCGTAGACCGGCTGCTGGGAGGCGGAGGACATCACGTAGGCCGCCGCGAGACCCTTGAGCACCGCGATCTCGAGATGGGTCCGCTCGGGCACCACCATGTCGCCGCTGTACCGGGAGAGGGGGCCCTCCCCATGAGCGGCGCGGGTCGCAGTGATCGCGGAACGGGTGAAGCGCCCGATGAGCTGGCTGGCCATGTTCTTCAGCGCGGCGGCAGAGCGCATCGAGCCGGTGAAGGACAGCAGCCAGCTCGGTTCGGCCTCCAGCCGGGTCAGCGCCGCATCGAGCTCCTCGATCGACTCGTCCGGCATGTACCAGTCCTGGACCACGTACAGGGCGGCGGCCCGCTCCATCGGGTCCTGCAGCCCCTGCAGATCCAGAGTGCGGCCGGTGATCGCGTCCTCGATGTCGTGGACGGAGTAGGCGATGTCGTCGGCGAGGTCCATCACCTGCGCCTCGAAGCACTGGCGCCCGGGCACGGCGCCCTCGCGCGCCCAGGTGAAGACGTCGAGGTCGTCGGCGTAGGCACCGAACTTCGGGGAGCCGGGGTTCGGGCCCTGGCCCCTGGTCCAGGGGTATTTCACGGCGGCATCCACGCTCGCCCGGGTGAGGTTCAGCCCGTAGGGCCGGTCCTCCCCCACCACCTTGGGCTCCAGCCGCGTGAGCAGGCGGAGGGTCTGCGCATTGCCCTCGAAGCCGCCGAAGTCGGCGGCGAGGTCGTCGAGCACCTTCTCGCCGTTGTGGCCGAAGGGCGGGTGGCCGAGGTCGTGGGAGAGGCAGGCCGCGTCGACGATCTCGGGATCGCAGCCGAGCTCCGCCCCGATGTCGCGGCCCACCTGCGCGACCTCGAGGGAATGGGTGAGGCGGGTGCGCACGAAGTCGTTCGCGCCCGCGCCGAGCACCTGGGTCTTCGCGCCGAGCCGGCGCAGCGCCGAGGAGTGCAGCACCCGAGCGCGGTCACGCTGGAACGGAGTGCGGGCCTGAGACTTCGGCGGCTCGGGCACCCAGCGCTCGAGATCGTGGGCGGTGTATCCCGGAGGGGGCGGCACGTCGCTCGCCGACGTCGAGAGTGCGCTGTGCAGGGACATCCGGTCACCCTCCCGAGGTGTCGAGCTCGGCCTCGTGGAGGCGGGCGGCGTGCTCGGGGCTGAGCTCACGGGAGGTCATCCAGCCCTCGGGCACATGCGCCCTCTTCGGCGTGCCGGCCCGACCGCGCGGCCCCTCGACGGCGGCGCCCGGGTAGGGGCTGGTCAGCTCCAGCTCGGCGAGCTTCGCGTCGAGATCGGCGAGGGACTCCATGGTGGCCAGACGGTGGCGCATCTCGCCACCGACGGGATAGCCCTTGAAGTACCAGGCCACGTGCTTGCGCAGATCGCGCACGGCGCGGCCCTCGTCCTCGAAGTACTCGACCAGCAGTTCGGCGTGGCGGCGCAGGATCTTCGCGACGTCGCCCAACGTGGGGCGGACCCGGTCCGGCTTGCCGGCGAACCCGGCGGCGAGGTCCGCGAACAGCCAGGGCCGTCCCTGGCAGCCGCGACCGACCACGACGCCGTCGCAGCCGGTCTGCTCCATCATCCCGATCGCGTCCTCGGCGGACCAGATGTCGCCGTTGCCCAGCACGGGGATGTCGGTGACCAGCTCTTTGAGCTCGGTGATCGCCTGCCAGCGCGCCTGGCCGGAGTAGTGCTGGACCACGGTGCGGCCGTGCAGCGCGATCGCCGCCGCACCGACCTCCTGGGCGATCAGCCCGGCGTCGAGGAAGGTCTGGTGCTCGTCGTCGATGCCGACGCGGGTCTTGACCGTGACCGGCACCTCGGGGCCGGCGGCCTGGACGGCGGCGCTGACGATGCGGGTGAACAGCTCCGTCTTCCAGGGCAGCACGCCTCCTCCGCCGCGACGGGTGACCTTGGGGACCGGGCAGCCGAAGTTGAGGTCGATGTGATCGGCGAGGTCGCGTTCGCGGATCATCTCCACCGCCCGGCGCACGGTGGCGGGATCCACGCCGTACAGCTGCACCGAGCGGGGGGTCTCCCGCTCCCCCATCGTCACCAGGCGCCAGGACTCACGGTGGTCCTCGACCAGGGCTCGCGTGGTCACCATCTCGGAGACGTACAGACCGCCGTCGTCCTCGCTGTGCAGGGCGCCGAACTCGCGGCACAGCAGGCGGAACGCCATGTTGGTGATCCCGGCCATCGGTGCCAGCACGACCGGCGTGTCGATGGTGTGCGGGCCGATCGTGAGGGTGCGACGAGCAGCCCCGGTGCCGGGCGCGGACGTGGAGTCACGGGCCGGTTCGGCGACGGAGCTGAGCGCCTGGGGTGCGGTGTCGAGGGTGGTCATCGTCTCGATTGTCCCATCTGGCCCTGTCGCCCGGGAGGG
>JAKDNE010000264.1 GCA_030451965.1 Brachybacterium sp.
CTTCGGTGGCCTCGCGGCCGTTTGGGTTAAATTGCCCATCCCGGGATCCGACCGCGGTAACTGCGATGCGGCCACACCCCGCAGGGGGTGTGGCCGCTTCGTCGAGCGCGCCGCAGGAGCAGGCGCTGCTCCGGAAGACTACTTCTTAGTCGTGGTCGTGCTCTTCTTCGCGGTGCTGGCCTTCTTCGGCGCGGCGGCGCGCTTGGCGGGGGCCTTCTTCTTGGCCGGCCCCTTGGCGCGCTTCTCCGAGAGCTTCTCGATGGCGACCTGCTCGGTGATCTCCTCGACCTTCTCGGTCGCACGCAGCGAGACGTTGGTGGCGCCGTCGGTGATGTACGGACCGAAGCGGCCGTCCTTGATCACGATCGGCTTCTCGCTGCTCGGATCGGTGCCGAGCTCCTTCAACGGAGGCTTGGCGGCGGCCCGGCCGCGGGTCTTGGGCTGGGCGTAGATCTTCTCGGCCTCCTCCATGGTGATCGAGAAGATCTGCTCCTCGGTCTCCAGGGAGCGCGAGTCGGTGCCCTTCTTCATGTACGGGCCGTAGCGGCCGTTCTGGGCGGTGACCTCGGTGCCGTCCTCGGTGGTGCCGACCACGCGCGGCAGGCTCAGCAGCTTCAGCGCGTCCTCGAGCGTGACGGTGGCCAGGTCCATCGACTGCAGCAGCGAGCCGGTGCGGGGCTTGGGCTGCTTGGACTTGGGCACCTTCTTGCCGCCGGTCTCCTCCGGAGCGGGCAGGACCTCGGTGACGTAGGGGCCGTAGCGGCCGTCCTTGGCGACGATCTCGTGTCCGGACTCGGGATCGGTGCCCAGCACACGACCGTCGTCCTTGGCGCGCTCGAGCATCTCCTTCGCCTTCTCGACGGTCAGCTCGTCGGGCGCGACCTCGTCGGAGACGTTCGCGCGGCGCGGATCGACGCCCTCGACCGGGGTGCCGTCCTCGTTCCGCGTGAACTGCTCGACGTAGGCGCCGTAGCGGCCCACCCGCAGGGTGATGCCCTCGCCGATCTCGATGCTGTTGATAGCACGGGCATCGATCTCGCCGAGGTCGTCGACCATGTGCTTCAGCCCGATGGGGCCATCAGTGCCGTCGGAGAGATAGAACTTCTTCAGGTACTCCGCACGCGCCAGGTCACCCTGGGCCATGCGGTCCAGCTGCTGCTCCATCTGCGCCGTGAAGTCGTAGTCGATGAACGGCCCGAAATGCTCCTCGAGCAGGCGCACCACCGCGAAGGCGGTCCAGCTGGGCACCAGCGCGGTGCCGCGCCGGAGCACGTAGCCGCGGTCCTGCACGGTCGCGACCGTGGAGGCGTAGGTGGAGGGGCGGCCGATGCCGCGATCCTCCAGGGCCCGCACCAGCGAGGCCTCGGTAAACCGCGGGGGAGGGGTGGTGGAGTGGCCGTCCGGGATGAGCTCGCGGGTGTCGAGCTGCTGCCCCTCCTCCATCTGCGGCAGGCGCTTGTCGCTGCCTTTGTCATCGTCGTCCTTGTAGCGGGCGGCGTCGCGACCCTCCTCGTACGCGGCGAGGAAGCCGCGGAAGGTGATCACGGTGCCGGCGGCGCGGAAGGTCGCGGCGCGACCGGCGCCCTCCAGCAGCAGCTCGACGGTGGAGGTGGTGCCCTTGGCGTCGGCCATCTGGGAGGCGATGGTGCGCTTCCAGATCAGCTCGTAGAGGCGGAACTCGTCGCCCGCGAGCTGGCCGGCCACCTCGGCGGGGGTGCGGAAGTGGTCGCCCGCGGGGCGGATCGCCTCGTGCGCCTCCTGCGCGGCCTGCGACTTGTTCTGGTAATAGCGCGGCTTGTCGGGCACGTACTGGTTGCCGTAGAGCTCGGCGGCCTGGGCGCGCGAGGCGCGGATCGCCTCTCCGGAGAGCGTGACCGAATCGGTACGCATGTACGTGATGAAGCCGTTCTCGTACAGCGACTGCGCCACCCGCATCGCCTGGCGGGCGCCGAGCCGCAGCTTGCGCGAGGCCTCCTGCTGGAGCGAGGAGGTGGTGAACGGCGCTGCGGGTCGACGGGTGTACGGCTTCGAGTCGAGCGAGGTCACGGTCGCCGGGACGTCGCCGAGCACCTCCACCAGGGTCTGCGTGGACTCCGCGGTGAGGATGGTGGCGCTCTTCGAGCGCGGCTTCAGGGTGCCGTCGTCGGCGAAGTCGGAGCCGGTCGCGACGCGGGCGCCGTCGACCGTGGCGATCTTGGCGGAGAACCGGGTGCTGTCCGGCCCGCCCTCGGCCGCGAAGCTGCCGGTGATGTCCCAGTAGTCGGCGGCGACGAAGGCCATCCGTTCGCGTTCGCGCTCGACCACGAGGCGGGTGGCGACGGACTGCACGCGACCGGCCGACAGCGACGGCTTGATCTTGCGCCACAGCACCGGGGAGAGCTCGAAGCCCACCAGGCGGTCGAGGATGCGGCGGGTCTCCTGCGCATCGACCAGGCTCGCGTCGATGTCGCGGGTGTTCTCCAGCGCCGCCTGGATCGCGTCCTTGGTGATCTCGTGGAAGACCATGCGCTTGACCGGCAGGGACTTCTTGGGCTTGAGGGTCTCCAGCAGGTGCCAGGCGATCGCCTCGCCCTCGCGGTCCTCATCGGTGGCGAGGTAGAGGGTGTCGGCGTCCTTGAGGGCCTTCTTCAGCTCCGCGACGGTCTTCTTCTTGTCGGGGCTGACGATGTAATAGGGGTCGAAGTCGTTCTCGACGTCGACGCCGAACCGTCCGTAGGGACCCTTCTTCATCTCGGCAGGCAGGTCTCGAGGCACCGGGATGTCACGGATATGGCCCACCGACGCCTTGACGTCGTACTCGTCTCCGAGATACCGGCCGATGGTCCGCGCCTTCGCCGGGGACTCGACGATCACCAGATGTCGTCCGCCAGTCACGTTGATGTGTCCTTCCTCGCCGCGTCATCTCGCGGCCCGTCCGCCGTGGCCGAATGCCGTGGTCCGGGATGAACCGGACGCTTCAGGGCGCTCGGCGATTGTTCACGGTACACGGTCCGCCGGGGGTGTCCGGTGTGATGTCGGCACGCGCAGCAGGAGCGTCAGCGCCAACCAGGCGGCGGTGCCGCCGCCGATCAGGGCGGCGGTGACGAGGAAGGCCGGCAGCTGCTGGGTGGCGTCGTGGAGGCCCAGCGGGCGCGGCAGGGAGAGCAGGCCGACCCCTCCCCAGGCGAGCCCGGCCACGCCGGCGAGGCCGAGCAGGACGGCCATCACCCGCTCGACGGGTCGATGGCGGAGAGCGTGCAGCGGGTCGGGCGTGCCGACGTCCCGTCGTCGGCGCCCATGGCCCGGCCAGGACGCGGCCCGGGCACGACGACGCCGGGTGTCCAGCGCGTCCAGGGCGAGGATCAGGAAGGTCCAGGCGGCGACGACGGTGATCGCGCCGATCACGTCGCTGGGACGATGCCAGCCCACCACCAGCGTGCCGATACCGGCGGCCGTGGTCCACGCCGCCCCCAGCGGGGCGAGCACCACCCGGGCCCGGCCCCCGGCCAGCACCAGCGCGATCATCGCGGTCGCCGCGAGGGTGGTGTGTCCGGAGGGGAAGGAGTTGGGGGTGATCTCGATCCCCGGCGCCAGCGCCTCCCGGGTGACCAGCGCGCGCTTGATCAGCTGGGTGGTGAGGTTCGCGCCGAGCACGAGCGTGCCGAGGGGCAGCAGCAGCCCCGGACGGCGACGCAGCAGCACCAGCAGTACCGCGAGCACGAGCAGCGCCGTGATCACGGGGATGCTGACGGTTCCCACCGCGATCTCGGCGTAGTGGGACAGCGGCCCGTCGTGCTTCTTCGCCCCGGAGGCGATCAGCTGGTCCAGGCGCTGCCCGCTCGCGGTGCCGACGGCCGTACGGGCCAGGCCCACGATCGCCAGCGCGCTCACCGCCGCGGCGAGCAGGGACAGCAGCGGACGGCCGAGCCCGCCCCCGCGCCCGGGACGCCCAGCGCTCACAGGGTCGCCATCCCGGTGAGGATCAGCTCGCGCACGGCCGGCAGCACCCGGTCGAGGGTCTCGTCCTCGTCCGCGTCGGTGAGGGCGCAGACGGCGCCGACCACCTGGCCCAGGGTGAGGGTGCCGTCCAGCGCGCCGACAGTGGCCGCCAGCTGCTGGTCGGCGCGCACCCGCCTCGCGAATCCGGCGCCCTGGACCAGCTCGATCAGTATCGGGTCCCACTGGCCCGGGGTGAGATGG
Organism: Brachybacterium sp.; assembly: GCA_030451965.1. Classification (GTDB taxonomy): domain Bacteria; phylum Actinomycetota; class Actinomycetes; order Actinomycetales; family Dermabacteraceae; genus Brachybacterium. The sequence goes on from JAKDNE010000264.1 coordinate 4,180, forward strand.
CGGCGCTCGACCACGTCCTCGGCCCGCACCGGGCGCGCTGCGGCCAAGGCCCTGTCGTCCAGCTCCGCGAGCGTCTCCATCGCGTGCAGGGAGCCGGCGAGGTGAGGGGCGAGGGCTCCGCTGCCGGTGCCGGGGACCTGCTCGGTGCGCAGCACGCCGGATCGCGGCGCAGCGCCGGGCGGGCGCTCCGCCGGATCAGGGCGTCGCAGCAGCAGGTAGCCGAAGCCGATCTGCTGCACGCCGCGCTGAGCGAAGTCGTCCAGCCAGGCCCCGACCAGGGAGGCCCAGTCCGGGTCGCGATCGGTGATCCCGCCGTCCCGCACCCAGGTCTCCGCGTACTGCGCCGGGTCCTCCTGCTCGCGCTGGAGCACCCAGGCATCCACTCCGTCGGCCGCGGCATCCCGCAGCCAGGCGCGGGGATGGGCGTCCCACTCGGCGGGATCGGTGATCTCCCAGTTCCCGAGCATCACCGCGCTGCCCCCGGCGGTCAGGTGGGCGGGCAGGGCGCGGACCAGCTCAGCCAGCAGGGTGTCACCGGC
>JAKDNE010000265.1 GCA_030451965.1 Brachybacterium sp.
ACAGCTCGGCGCAGGACCGGTGGTCCTGTGGGAACCCGGCGCGCAGCCATAGAGTGGACGATGGACGCACCGCTCCCCCGCCCGCGCTCGACGAGAGAAGAAGTCCTCCCCCATGAAGATCGGAATCCTGACCTCCGGTGGCGACTGCCCCGGCCTGAACGCCGTGATCCGCGGGGCGGTGATCAAGGGCGACCAGCACTTCGAGGACGAATTCATCGGGTTCCGGGACGGCTGGCGCGGCGTGATCGAGAACGATTGGATGACGCTGCCGCGTCGGCGCGTACGCGGCATCGGACGCATCGGCGGGACGATCCTGGGCACCTCCCGTTCCAATCCTTTCGCCGAGGGTGAGGACGGGGTCGAGGTCGTGCGCCGCCACCTCGACGAGAACGACATGGACGCGATCATCGCGATCGGCGGCGACGGCACCCTGTTCACCGCGAACCGGCTCTCCGAAGCGGGTATCCCGGTCGTCGGGGTGCCCAAGACGGTCGACAACGACCTCGACGCCACCGACTACACCTTCGGTTTCCACACCGCGGTGGAGATCGCCACCGAATCCCTGGATCGGCTGCGGATCACCGGCGATTCACATCACCGCTGCATGGTCGCCGAGGTGATGGGACGCAGCGTCGGCTGGATCGCGCTGCATTCGGGGATGGCCGCGGGGGCGCATGTGATCTGTCTGCCGGAGTTCCCGCTGACCATCGACGAGATCTGCGCTCAGGTGAAGTCGGCCTTCGCCCGGGGCCGGGCACCGCTGGTCGTGGTCGCCGAGGGGTTCGTCCCCAGGGATGCTCCGGAGGGTTTCATCGACTACGAGCTGGACGAGTTCGGTCGGCCCCGCTTCGGCGGGGTTGCCGAGGTGCTGGCCCCGCTGATCGAGGAGCGGCTGGGCATCGAGTCCCGGGCCACGGTGCTGGGCCACATCCAGCGCGGTGGGGAGCCGACCGGTTACGACCGGGTGCTCGCCACCCGGCTCGGGACCGCGGCGGTGGATCTGGTCCACCAGGGCCGTTTCGGACGGATGGTCGCTCTGCGCGGCACCGAGATCGTGGACGTGCCACTCACCGAGGCGATCGACAGCGTCAAGCGGGTGCCTGAGTCCCGCTGGCGCGAGGCCGAGGTGCTGTTCGGCTGATCGGTTCGGCTGATCGACGACCAGCGAACGTGTGAGCGGGATCAGCGCGGCAGCAGGTCTGCGACGGCACCGCCGAGCTGCGGATGGTGGAACTGGAAACCCATCTCGTCCAGCACCCGCGAGGTGGCATGGCGGCCCGTGAGCCCCAGCGCCGGGTCCGTGCGCAGCAGCACGGCCCCGAGCCGGAGCAGCGGCGCTGGGGTGGGGAGACCGTGCGTCCGGCCGACGCCCCGTCGCAGGATGCGCATCATCTCGGCGTTCCGCACCGGGTGCGGAGCGGAGGCGACCACGATTCCATCGGGCAGCTGCGGCTCCTCGAGGCCCAGTGCCGCGAGCACGATCCGTACCCAGTCCTCCACGTGGATCCAGCTCACCCATTGCCGGCCGGTGCCCACCGGTCCGCCGAGGCCCCAGCGGGCCAGCAGCAGGAGCCTCTCGAGTGCCGGGGTCCCTGCCTCCAGCACGATGCCGGTGCGCAGCACCACCTGATGGTCGCAATGCGCTCCCTCGGCAGCGCGTTCCCAGCGCTCGGCGACCCCGGTCATCTGCGGCAGTCCCACGGGCACGGGGCTCGTCTCCTCCAGCAGCTGTTCACCGGCGTCGGACCAGATCGCGGAGGTCGAGGCCTGAACCCAGTGCGCCAGGGGCTCCTCGAGGCGCTGGGAGGCCTCGACGAGCGCTGCGGTCGCCTCGACCCGTGAACGGGTGAGGTCGGCGATGTTCTCGGGCGTGGGCCGGGCATCGACGAGGCGGCCCGCCAGGTTCACCAGGGCGGTACCGGGCCGCGCGAGCTCCTGCGCCCAGGGCCCGAGGGTGCGGCCGTCCCAGTGCACGTCGCGCACGCCTCCGCGCCGGGCAGGAGGTCGCGGCGCCCGGGTGAGGACCACGACCTCGTGCCCGCGCACCACGAGTTCGGCGCTCAGCGCGCGGCCGAGGCTGCCGGAGCCTCCCGCGATGACGATCCGCATCGCGTCCCTCACTGCGGCAGCGCCGGGCGGGGCGCGCCGATCTCGCCGAGCAGCGCCTTGGCGTAGGAGGCGTGCACGGATTCCTCGTCGGAGGGGTGGTACATGCCGGCGCGCACGTCCCGAGAGAGCCGCTCCAGCTCGCTGCGACGGAAGTACTGGGATCCGCCGCTGGCTCGGAGCACCTGGTCGACGGCGTGGATCGCCGTCTCGGTGGCCCTGGACTTCACCCCGGAGAAGTGCAGGAACCAGCGCGGGCCGTGATCGACGGTTCCGGGGCCACCCTCCCCGGTGCCGAGGGCATCGAGATCTGCCATGACCTTCTCGATCTGCAGGATCGTGCCGTCCACCCCGATCGCCGCATCAGCCAGGCGCCAGCGGATGTCCGGGTCGTCGGCGTGGACGATGTCCTTGGTGGCGCTGCGACGAGTGCTCGCGATCCGGGTGCCGACCGTGATCGCACGCTCGGCGGTGCCGGTGTACACCGAGGCGATCAGCAGCTCGAAGGCACCGAAGATCCCCATGACGAACGGATCCTGGTTGGGGCCGACAGGCGTGCTGGTCAGCACGCGGTCCGCCGCGACCTGCGCCGAGTGCAGTCTCGTGGTGCAGGACTGGGAGGCGCGCATGCCGTGGGTGTCCCAGTCGTCGAGCACCTCGACGGCCTCGGTGCGCTCGAGCACTCCGAACAGGAGCCGAGGATCCGCTTCGCTCGCCTCGGCGAGGCGGCCATGCGCCACCATGCGGTCCCAGACCGGCGCCAGGGAGGTGAAGATCTTGGTGCCGGTGAGCTGGAATCCACCGTCTTCCTGCTGTTCGGCGCGGGTGGAGGAGTCGAAGAGCATCGCGTCGTTGCCGGCCTCGGAGATGCCGAAGGCGAACAGCTTCTCCGCGGCGGCGGCGTCGAGGATGGTGCGCACGGAATCCACGCCGAGTCGGTGGGCATGCAGCGCCGCTCCGGTGACCACCAGGTGCATGTTCATCGACAGCGCCGTGGCGGGCGCGGCCTGGGCGAGGCGGCGCTGGATCCGCGTGGCCTCCAGCAGCGAGCTGCCGAGCCCGCCGAGCTCGGTGGGCACCAGCAGGCGCAGGTAGCCGCGCTCGCGGAGATCGGCGAGATCGTCCATGGGGAAGGTGTTCTCCCGGTCGTGGACCACCGCTCGCTCGCGGAAGGTCTCCAGCAGGGAGTCGGGCAGCAGGTCTTCCGCGGTGGTGCTCATGGGGCAACGCTAGTCCAGCCCGGCCCCGCTGGGGGCGGCCGGCCCCGCAGCTCTTGCCGCGGTCTCTCGGCGCGTCACCGGGCGGTGCGCAGGGTCGCGACCACCGGGCGATGGTCCGAGGCGCCTCGAGCAGCCACCACCGGGGCGCTCGCCTCGATGTCGCCGCGTACCCAGAGCGCGTCGATCCGTCGCAGCGGGAACCGAGCCGGGTGGGTGGCCCCTCCACGGGTGCGCAGCCGTGCCACGATGGCACCGAACCGCTGCGGGAGGCTCGGACGCGGTGGGATGCCGCCGCCGGGCGGAACCTCCTGTGCGGTGTCCCGCCACCCGGCGGCGGCCAGCGCTGCCAGCTCCGGCGCGGCGGGATCGGCATTCATGTCCCCCATCAGCACCGCCGGCCCCTCGAGGTCCCGGGTGTGACGGAGGATGCCCTGCACCTGGGCGGTGCGATGCGCACTGCTGGCATTGTCGAGGTGCGTCACCAGCACCTCGAGCTCCTGGCCCGCCGGGCGGCGGACCCGGCCGTGCAGCACCCCGCGCGGCTCCTGCGACGGCGCACCGTCCGGAGGAGCGGGCAGCAGGTGCAGGGTGTGCGTGAGGATCGCGTGTCTGGTCAGCAGGGCGAGCCCGTAGCGCCGCCGCGGAGCATCGACGTGCGGCGGCGGAAGGTCGATCGCGGCGCCGAAGCAGACCCGCATGCCCAGCAGCGCAGCGAGCCGTGCGGGCTGGTCCTCGTGATCGGAGCGGGGCCCGAAACCCTGGTCGACCTCCTGCAGGCCGATCACGTCGGCGTCGAGCCGCCGGATCTCGCGGGCGGTGCGCAGGAGATCCACCCGAGAATCGGGGCCCAGGCCATGGCGGATATTAAAGGTCGCGACCCGCCACGTCGTCAGCGGGGTGCGGGATCTCATCCGCCCGGGCGGCCGGCGCGTCGCGGGGCCTCCCGGCGCGATGCCCGCATGCTGCGGCGCATCAGGAGGTCCTTGACCTCCAGCACGCCCCAGAAGACGACCGCGCAGACCACGATGGTGAGGATCTCCTGCGGTCCGATGCGACTCATTCCGCCCCAGAGAGCAGATGTCAGCGCCGAGCTGAGAAGGACCGCGAGCACGGCACCCACCGCGGCGACGACCCCGTGCACCAGATGCCTCATGCTGTTCACGCTCCTTCCTTCGTGGGGGCCCTCTCCCCCACCTGCCGGCGACGCGCCGCCCCGGTATCGTCCTCCGCTCGTGAGGAGGCGCCCCGGCGGCTCAGCACCTCACTGCAGGCAGCTCGGTCCCAGCAGTGTCTTCAGCGAAGCGTACAGCGCGGCCGAGGGGGTGACCGAGAGCCGATTGTCCAGCTGCATCAAGGTGGTGCGACCGGGCTCCTGGA
>JAKDNE010000013.1 GCA_030451965.1 Brachybacterium sp.
CGGCGCGGTGCCGGAAGGCGATGGCCTCGCGACTGCGGGCGATCGCGACCAGGTGCTGACGGAGCTCCTCGACGCCGTCGCCGGTGCTCGCGGAGGTGGCGAGCACACGAGCCTGGTCGAGGCCGTCGGCACGGGCGAGGGCTTCGAGGGAGGCGAGCACCGGCTCCCGCTCGTCCTCGCGGATCCGATCGATCTGGTTCAGCACGAGCACGGTGACGGCGTCGTGCCCGGCGAAGGGGCGCACGAACTCCTGGTGGATCACGGCATCGGCGTACTTCTGCGGGTCGGTCACCCACACGATCACGTCGACCAGGCCGGTCATCCGTTCGGCGATGCTGCGATTGGCGCTCTCGATCGAGTCCAGATCCGGCAGGTCCAGCAGCACGATGCCGGGGGTGCCGGGGGCATCGGGCGTCTTCTCCCGGCGGGCCCGGCGACCGGTGGGCCGCCTGCGGGCGGCTGCGGCGAGTGCGGTGTCCGTGCCCTCGAGGTGATGACGCTCCTCGACCTGGAGCCAGTCCAGCAGGGCATCGCTGCCGCGCTCCCCGATCACCGCGGCGACCGGCGAGGAGGTCGTGGGCCGGCGCACCGCGGCACGGGTGATCTCGTCCCCGACCAGCGCATTGACCAGGGAGGACTTACCGGATCCGGTGGCGCCGAACAGTCCGATCACGGTGTGCTCGGCAGAGAGCGCGCGGCGGCTGTCGATGCGGTCCAGCACGTCCTGGGACGCCGCGACGGCGCCGCTCGGCGCCACCCCGTCGAGCACGGAGGTGGCGCGGGTGAGCGCCTCGATCCGTGCGGACAGCGGGGCCGGTCCCTTCGCGGGGCGGCTCAGCAGCGGGCTCATGCATCCTCCCTGATGTCGCGGGCGAGCTGGGCGAGGGCTGCGGCGTCGCCGTGCAGCTGCGCGGCCGCGCCCTCCACGCCGAGGTCGTCGAGCCGGTCGAGGAAGAGTCCGGAGCGTTCGGAGACCAGGGTGTCGAGTCGGTCGGTGAGCCGCTGGCGGGCGACCGCCGCCATGCGTCGCACCGCCTCGTCGCCGAAGATCGTCTCCAGCAGCTTCTGGCCGACGACGGCGGTCGCGGCCCCGGCCCCGACCTCGAGGCCGGTGGGGACGAAGGCGGTGGAGGCGAACACCACCACCATCAGGGCCACACCGACCGCATTGACGCCGAGCGAGAGCAGGCGCGCCTTCGTGCGTCGATCGGCGCCCTCGGCGCGGACCAGCTCGAGCACGTCGCCCTGCCAGGCCCGGATCGCGGCCGAGACGTCCTCGGCGTAGCCGTCGGGGAGGCGGGAGAGGTCGCGCCCCTCGACGAGGTGCCGGCCGGCGGGGGTGGAGCGCCAGGCGGCATCGGCCCGTTCTGCGCCACGGGCCGTCTCGTCGATGACCACGTGCACCAGGCCGGTGCCCAGGGCCTGCTCGGCGGCGACCGCCGGGGCGGGCTTCCCGCCGACCATCTGGCCGAGGCGGTCCCGGGCGCGGGTCACCAGGGACTCGACGCCACGGAAGAACTCCCCGGTGCCCACCACGTCCTGCCAGCGGGCGAGCACTTCGCCGCGCAGCAGCGAACCGTCCCCGAGGGCCTCGTCGATCCGCTCGCGAGCTCCGGAGAAGGAGGCGATCGCCTGCTCGCGCAGACGCTTCCGCTCGGCGTCCTGGACGGCGGCGTGAGCGGCGATCCGTGTGGCAGAACCCGCCAGGGCGTCGATCGCTCCGGCCAGGGTGCGGCGCGCGATCCGGCCGCGGCCCTCGCCGTCGGCCGCGAGGCGGGCGAAGTGCTCCTGCAGCTCGGTGATCACCGCGGGAGGCAGCATCCCCTCGGCGTCGATCTCCGTCTCGGGCACCAGGAACAGCCGCTCCACCTCGACGCCCTGGCGCTCGAGCATGCCGCGCAGGTCATCGGCGAGCTCCTCGGCGACGCCTTCGCGATCGGGGATGCGGTTCATCACCACGTCCACGGTCACATCGCGCTCGGCGGCGGTGCGCAGCACCTCCCACGGCACGGCGTCCGCATACCGGTTGGCGGTGGTGACGAACAGCCACAGGTCCGCGGCCCGGAGCAGCTGGCGGGCCAGCTCCCGGTTGCCGAGCGCGACCGAGTCGATGTCCGGGGCGTCCAGCAGCGCGAGGCCCTGCGGGATCCGCTCCTGCCCGTGCAGCTCCAGAGAGGTCGCGGGATCCACGTCACCGGTGGTGTCCCCGATGTGGGGTGCCTCGGGGTCGCGCCGCTGACCGGCATGGACGCGGGCGAGGCCCGGCAGGATCCGGGCGCCGGTGAACCAGGGCTCATCGCGGGGGTGGTGCAGCAGCACCGGGCGCCGCGTGGTGGGCCGGATCGCCCCGGAACGGCTCACGGCGTGGCCGACCAGTGCGTTGACCAGGGTGGACTTGCCGGCGCCGGTGGAGCCTCCGATCACCACCAGCAGCGGGGCGTCCAGCGAGTCCAGGCGCGGGACCACGTGGTCGCCGAGCTGCGAGAGCGCCGCGCCGGTCTCTGCGCGGGCCTGCTCGGCGCCCTCGACGGGCAGCGGCAGCTCGAGGGCGCGCAGATGCTCGGCGAAGGCATCGAGCACCGCGGTGGTCCCAGTCGTCATGTCTCCCCCTCGATCGATGCGCACGTGTCTCGTGCGTCATTGTGGCAGGATCCGGTCACGGGACGATGCGCACGGGGATCAGTCCAGGAACGGATCCAGGCCCCATTCGGGGAAGACGGCACGGCGCGCGGCCTGGACCGCACGGTCCAGGGCGTCCTCGGGGTCGAAGCCCCGCTCCCAGTCCCGCACCGCGAGGGGACGCCCGTCCCCGAAGGTGACGATCCCCGGCTCCGGGGAGAGACCGTGCTCCGCCCGGGCGGCGTCGGCCGCCGCGAGGAAGGCCTCCGGCAGCGGCGCCGTGGCCTCGATCGCCTCACCGGTGACGATCGCGGTCAGATGCGCCCAGGAGCGCGGCACCACGTCGATCACCGCATACCCGCCGCCGCCGAGGGCGAGCCAGCGGCCGCCGCAGACCTCATCGGCCAGCTCCCGCATCAGCAGCATCACCTCGCGCTGCGCCTCGAGGGAGACGGAGAGGTCCGCCAGCGGGTCCAGCCGGTGGCTGTCGGCGCCGTGCTGGGTGACCAGCAGCGTGGGCCGCACCGCGCGCACCAGCGCGGGGACGGTGGCGCGGATCGCGCGCACCCATCCGTCGGCCGTGGTGCGCGAGGGCAGCGGCACATTGATCGCCGTGCCCGGCGCGCCGGGCCCCCCGGAGTCCTGGACGAACCCGGTACCGGGGAACAGCCGCTCCCCGGTCTCGTGGACGGACAGGGTGATCGCGCGCGGCTCGTCCCACAGGATCCGCTCCACCCCATCGCCGTGGTGCACGTCGACATCCACGTACATCACCCGCTCCTCCCCCGTGTCCAGGGCGCGGCGGATGGCGGCGGCGGCGTCGTTGTAGACGCAGAACCCGGAGGCCGAGGACGACTTGGCGTGGTGCAGACCGCCGGCGAAGTTCACCGCCCGTCGCACCTGGCCGGAGCGGATCGCGTCGACCGCGGTGAGGGAGCCGCCGACGATCCGGGCCGAGGCGGTGTGCATCCCCGAGAACGGTGGGACGTCGTCACCGCCGAGACCGAAGCGGATCAGCTCGTCGAGCTCCTCGGCGCTCAGCTCCTCGAGCGGTCGCGAAGCCCGCCTGACCGCTTCGATGTACGCGGGCTCGTGCACGCGGGCGAGCTGCTCGTCCTCTGCGACGGGGGCCGGGAGGATCTCCACCCCCGACCGTTCCAGCAGTCCGGAGGCGCGGGCGAGCTCCCGGGTGAGGGCGAGACGGATCGGGGCCATCGGGTGGTACGGACCGAAGTCGTACTCGCGCAGCGCGTCGTCCCAGACGATCCCGGAGGGCACCGTCGGGTCGGCGCCGCCGACCGGGTCGACGGGGGGTGAGGGCTGCTCTGCATCGGGCATGGCTCGAAGCGTACCCAGGGTCAGCGCTCCTCGCCCGTCCGGATCAGCACGTGTCCGTGCGTGTCCGTGCGCCGTACGGGAGGACCCGGAGAATCGGTCGTAGACTGCCGCGGACCGCGACCGACGGTCACGGCCCCCGGCACGAGGAGCAGCATGAGCACACCCGGCAGACGCGCCTCCCGGCAGCGCACCCGGCCGCTCGGTGCCCGCACGCGCATGCCCGAATGGCGCCAGGCGCTGCACAACCTCACCCGGGCCACCCCGGCGCGGATCGCGCTCGGCACGTTCACGGCGCTGATCGCGGCGTTCACCGCCCTGCTGTCGCTCCCCGCGGCGACCACCGACGGAGTGCGCACCGACCTCACCGACGCACTGTTCACCGCCGTCTCCGCGATCTGTGTGACGGGGCTGGTCACGGTCGATACGGGCACCCACTGGTCCACCTTCGGACTCACCGTCATCATGATCGCGATCAAGCTCGGCGGGCTCGGGCTGATGACGGTCGCCTCGCTGCTGAGCCTGTCGGTGATGCACCGCCTGGGGCTCGCCCAGCGCGTGATCACCGCGCAGGAGACCCGGGCCGAGCGGCTCGCGGAGGTCGGCGGGGTGCTGAGGATCATCCTCCTCACCTCGACGCTCTTCGAGGCCATCACCTTCGTGGCGATGACCCCGTACATGTTCATCACCGAGCACGGGATCGGTCGATCGGTGTTCCTGGGGCTGTTCTACGCGATCAGCGCCTTCAACAACGCGGGCTTCGTCCCCGAGGCCGCCGGCACCGCGCAGTACGTCGCCGATCCGTTCTTCACCATCCCGATCGGGCTCGCCGTGTTCGCGGGCTCGCTGGGCTTCCCGGTGATCCTCGTCGTGGTGCGCAAGCTGCGCACCCCGCGGAAGTGGAGTGTGCACGCGAAGCTCACCCTGACCACGACCGCCCTGCTGTTCCTGCTCGGCTTCATCGGCTTCCTGACGCTGGAGTGGTCGAATCCCGCGACCTTCGGCGACCGCCCCTTCGCCACGAAGCTGCTGGGAGCCGGCTTCGCGGCGGTGATGCCCCGCTCGGGAGGTTTCTCGACCATCGACGTGGGGCAGATGACCGCCGAATCGCGCCTGCTCACAGATCTGCTCATGTTCATCGGCGGCGGCTCCGGGTCGACAGCGGGCGGCATCCGGGTGACCACGTTCGCGCTGCTGATGCTCGCGATCTGGGCGGAGATCCGCGGTAACCCCGATGTGGAGGTGTTCGGCCGCCGGATCCCCCATGAGACGATCCGTCAGGCCATCGGCGTGCTGGTCCTGAGCGCGACCACCATCTTCCTCGCGACCTTCCTGATGCTGCGGATGACCCCCTACACGCTGGACCAGACGGTGTTCGAGGTGCTCTCGGCCTTCGGCACCGTGGGGCTGTCCACCGGGATCACCACGTCTCTGCCCCCCGAGGCGAAATGGGTGCTGATCACCTGCATGTACGTCGGACGACTGGGGCCGATGACCCTGGGTGCCGCGCTCGCCGTCCGGACCCGGGTGCGGATGATCCAGCTCCCGTACGAGCGGCCGATCGTCGGCTGACGCACCGCCTCACCGGGATCGTCGGCCGTCTCCCGCGTGAGCCCGGCGATTCCGGCGAGGCACGCCCTCGGACGATCTAGACTGTGCCCGCCCCGCTCGTGGCCTGCCCGCGAGTCCCCGTCCTGAGGAGCAGATATGCCACGCAAGACGCGCGATGAGGGCGTGCTGGTGGTCGGGCTCGGCCGCTTCGGCGCGTCGATCGCCCTGACCCTCGAGAAGCTGGGCACCCAGGTGCTTGCGATCGACACCAACCAGGAGCTGGTGCAGAAGTACTCCGGCCAGCTCACCCATGTGGTCCGGGCCGATGCCACCCAGCCCGAGGTGCTCGACCAGATCGGGGCCTCAGACTTCTCCATCGCCGTGGTCGGGGTGGGCACCACGGTCGAGGCGAGCGTGCTGATCGCCGCGAATCTCGTGGACCTCGGCAATCCGCTGATCTGGGCGAAGGCGATCTCCGCTGCGCATGGCAGGATCCTGCAGCGCATCGGCTGCCACCACGTGGTCTACCCCGAGGCCGACGCCGGCAAGCGGGTCGCCCATCTGGTCAACGGGCGTCTGATGGACTTCATCGAGTTCGACGACGACTTCGCGATCGTCAAGATGCGCCCACCGCACGAGGTGCAGGGCAAGACGCTCGCGGAGTCCGACATCCGCCAGCAGCACGGCGTGACCGTGGTCGGGGTGAAGTCCCCCGGCAAGGACTTCACCTATGCGGTGCCCGAGACGATGGTGGCCGCGCACGACCTCCTGATCGTCTCCGGACGCACCGAGCTCATCGAGAAGTTCTCGCACCGCGCCTGAGCCGCCGGCGGCCCTCGAGCCCGTCGGGCTCTCAGCTCGTCGTGAGCTCGCGTGACCTGCGGGCGGCAGCGTCCATCGCGGCGGCCAGCCCCGCCCGCACGCCCTCGCGCTCTAGCGCCGCGTAGCCCTCGGCGGTGGTGCCGCCGGGACTGCACACCCCGGCCTTCGCGACCGCGGGGTGCACGCCGGAATCCAGCAGCATGGTCGCCGCCCCGCGCATCGTCTGCTGCACGAGTGAGTCGTCGAGGTCGCGCGTGAGCCCCTGGCGGACGGCCTCCTCGGTCATCGCCTCGATGATCGCGAAGGCGAACCCGGCGAGCGATCCGGCGGCACCGATGAAGGCGTGGACCTGGTCCTCGGTGATGTCCACCGCGACGCCCGCACGGGCGAACAGGGCATGGATCAGCTGGTGCTGGGCATCGGTCACGGCGCTGCCGCGCATCAGGCCCACCGCCCCCTCCCCCACCGAGATCGGCGTGTTCGGCATCGCCCGCAGCACGGCTCTGCCCTCCCCGAGGGCGTCCTCGAGCTGTGCCAGGGTGATCCCGGCGGCCAGGGAGATGACCACCGCGTCGGCGGGGATCCGGTCCCGCAGCTCGGTGACCAGGTCGAGGATCTGGTACGGCTTCACGCCGAGGACCACGACGTCGGCCTGCGCAAGCGCCTCGTCGCGGGAGTCGGCGGCGGTGGCGCCGACCTCCTCGGCGGCACGGCGGCTGCTGTCGGAGCTGGTGTTGGCGATCTGCAGGTGACCGGGCCGCACCCCGGCCTCGATCAGGGTGGCCGCGACCGGTCCGCCCATGTTGCCGGCGCCGATCACGGCGACCCTCACTGCGGCGAGGTCGGGGGCGTCGGCCCGGGCGGCGGTGGAGTCCTGGGTCTGAGCGGTGTTCTCGTCCATGCGTCCCAGGGTACGGGCGGCGGGATCAGTTGTCGGCGGCGCGGCCGGGTCGTGTCTGCTCGGAGGGTCCGGTCGGCGGTGCCACGGTCGTCCTGCGCCGTTCGAGCAGCACCAGCAGCTGCACGGCGAGCACTCCGGCCAGGGCGATCCCCAGCAGAGCGACCCAGTCGGTCCCCGGGGGCAGCAGGGCTCCGTCCGCCGACTGCCACGGCCACAGGCTGCGCAGCGCGCCGATCATCACGCCGGCCAGCACCACCATGGTGCCGCGGTGGTGACGGACCAGCAGGTGCCGCATCAGGCGCACGATCACGACCAGGCCCACGCAGGCCCAGAGGCCGAACCAGGCGAGGTATCCCAGGTCCCGCTCGTCCACGGCCTGCAGGGTGGGCTGGTAGAGGCCGAAGCTCAGCAGCAGGAACGATCCCGAGACGCCCGGCAGGACGAGTGCGCACACAGCGACCGCGGCCGCCGGGGCGACGATCCACGGGCTCGGGGCGAGCGCCGTGGTCGGCAGCGAGGTGAGTCCCAGCCCGCCGAGCACGCCCGCGACGAAGAGCAGGAGCTCGGGCAGTCGCCACGCCCCGCCGGACAGCCTCACCGGCACCAGCACGGAACCTGCCACGAGTCCGAGGAACAGGGCACGCATGGCCTGCGGGGAGGTCTCGACCAGATGGCCGATCGGACCGGCGATGGTGAGCACCGCCGCCGCCATCCCGATCAGCAGCGGGATCACGAGCCGCCAGGAGACGGCCCTCAGCTTCTCCCGGGCGGACCGGAGCCGGTGCGGGCCGGTGACCAGGACGCGCGCGGCGGCGGTGACCTGGTGGCCCGAGTCGATCATCTCGTCATAGATCCCGGTGACCAGTGCGACCGTGCCGCCGCTGACCCCGGGCACGGTCTCCACGACGCCGATCAGCGCGCCGCGGAGCAGGTTCCCGACCAGCGAGCGTCGGCGAGGGGCGGGCGAGCCGTCACCCGAGGGGGAGATGACGGGGCTGTTCGGCTGGGTGGCGTCCGTCATGGACCCAGGATACCGGCCGGCCGGACCGCCCACCGCACCGTTCAGCGACCGCGGCCCCAGTGCGGCGGGACATCCCGGGCGAGGCGGTCGTCGTTGGATTCGTCGGCCCCGGGCTCCGGGGCGTCCTCGGCGACGCGGTCGGGGAGGATCGGCCGGCGGTCCTGCGCAGCCGGTCCTTGCGGCGAGGGGGAGTCCGGCTCGTCCCACGGGATCGGCTCGCCGGTCACCGAGGAGATGACGACGCGCCGGGGCGGACGGGCCGCTCCCCCACCGCCCGCCCCTCGAGCAGTCCCCTTCGCGGTCATTGCCGCTCCTGGTAGCGGCGGATGGCGCTGGAGACGGAGACGTCCAGCAGCACCGAACGCTGCTCGAAGCCGAGGAAGCTGCGCACCTCGGTGGCCAGGTGCTCCTCGAGGCGGGCACGGCCGTCGGAGCAGATGTACTCCACCACCGCGTCGAAGTCGTCGCTGGAATAGAAGGACAGCGGGTGACCGGCGGGGATCTGCGGCCTCGGCAGTCGGTGGCGGATGGTGCCCACGCCCGTCGGGGAGTCCGAGCTCTCCTCGGCCTGGACCAGGCGCAGCGCCCGGTCCACCGCCCGCCGGATCCGCTCGGCCTCGCCGTCGGGGTCGATGAACAGGGCCCAGGACCACACCCGCTCGGTGGCCCAGCCCGCGGCCTCGAGGCGCTCGGCCCGCAGCCGGTCGCGCTCGCGCTGGCTGGGGGTGTCGACGTAGTGCGAGCCATCGGTGTCGACGGCCAGCAGCAGCCGGCCGGGCATGTCCGGGTGTCCGAGCGCGAGCTCGATCCGGTCGCCGGACAGCCCGAAATCGTGCTCGACCAGCAGGCCGAGACGGAAGAGCCGATCGGCGAGGTCCTGCAGCAGGGCGTCGGTCTCGAGCGCGCGGGGGGCTCGCGGCTCCTCGACCGGCGGAGCGACCTCCTCGTCCGCGTCGGGCTCGGACTCCTCGGTCTCCGGGGAGTCGAGCTGCGCGGCCCCGGGTTCCGAGGCATCCGCAGCAGCGGGCGCGTCCGCGGGGTCGGCGCTCTCCGGAGGGCCATCGGATCGGCGGGCCATGGCGGCCTCGATCGCGGCGTCCAGATCCTCGTCGGACATCTCCGGGTCGTCCTCGGCCTGCGGCTCCGGGTCGGTGGGCGTGCCCGGTGCGAGCGCCCCCTCCTGGTTCGCGGTGGCCGGTGAGAGCCGCGTCTCCTGCGGCCGGGGCGGGGCGACCTCGTCCTCGCTGCCGGTGAGCGCGGCGACGTGCGGGACCACGGGGATGTCGGGGCCGCCCTGGAGCACCCAGAGCATGGCGCGCAGGTCACGGGCGCCGTCGGAGCGCAGCCGGGCGTGGTCGAGGTCCTGCACCCCGATCGCGGAGACCACCGTCGTGCGGCCCCGGGCACGGGTGACCACCGTGGCCAGAGCCTTGCGTCCACTCGCCTCGGAGAGCGGTCCGAAGCGATGCAGCAGCCTCCCGTGCGGGGTCTTGCCGAAGCCGACCGAGACGATGATGTCGTCGCGCACGACCGCGGTGGCCTGATCCGCCGGCAGGACGGTGAAGACCTCGTTCGCGCCGGGGTCGAAGTAGTCGCGCAGAGCAGGGATCACCGAGACGGTGTTCATGATCCGCTCCATCAGGCGGCGGGCGTGGTCCTCGGTGAAGGTCAGCACGGCCAGCGAGCGCTCCGGGCGGCTGCGGGCATGCTCGATCACCAGATCGGTGACCCGGCGCAGCTCGGCCTCCGTGCTCTCGACGTACTCCATGCCCTCGGTGACCAGGCCGCGCCCGTTCTCGACCATGACCAGGCGGTCCTGCTCAGGGGCGACGGGGCTGGGGACGGCGACGACCTCGCCCGCCAGGGCGCGGCGCTGAGCGAAGCCGCGCAGTCCCTCGGTGGCCGGGTGCGGATCCCGCAGGACCTCGACGTGCGGGGCGATCTGCAGCATGTCATCCAGCAGGCTGGGCGCGGAGTCCCCTCCGTACTCGAGCGGGTCGCCGACCACGACGGTCTGCTCGCCGCGGACGATCGAGGGCAGCGCGGCGGCGGTGGGCAGGCGGCCGCCGTCGGCGACCACCACCACGTCGAAATGGCGTCCGCGGGGGATCACCTGGGGCACCAGGTACGGGGAGGCGAGCCACGCCGGGCGGGCGGCGAACAGGATGTCCTCGTACTTCGCGGCGAGGTCCCGGATGGAGACCGTCGACGAGCGAGCGAGCTCAGCTATCGCGGAGCGGGAGGTGTCCGGGTAGGCCTTCATGGTCTCGACCCTGGTGTCATCGGCGGCGGCGTGCACCCGGGCGGAGGCGCGGGTGATGTGCTCCGCGTCCAGCCTCCGGAATCGCTCGGCCACTTGCGACAACGAGGTCCCGTCGTACTGCGAGATGGTCGGCTCGGCGCCTGCGATCAGTTCGAGGACGCTGCCCCACCAGGCCAGTTCGAGCTCGGCGCCGACCATCTCGCGGTCCACGCGGCGGGCAGGAAGATCCTCGACCAGCTCTCCGAGACCGTCGAAGCTGAGGCGGCGCAGCAGCTCGGTGCGGCGCGGGAGGGTCTCGAGATCGCGTCGATCGGCGTGCAGGGCCTCGCTGCGGCGCTCGAGCTCGCTCAGCTCGGTGCGGGCGAGGTCCGCGCCCGAGGTCGTACCGTCCAGCAGCACAGCGAGCTCGTCGAGCACCTTCTCCGAGCGGGCCGCAGCGCGATGGACGACGCCGAGGTCACTGGGCAGTGAGGGGCGCGAGAGCGTCGAGGTGCCCTCTCCGGATTCCCGCTCCTCCCCGAGCGCCGCCCCCCGCCAGTCGTCGGCGACCCTCCGGGCCTCACCGAGATCCTGGTGCAGGTCCGGGGAGAGCGCGGCCGGGCGCTGCAGGGCGGCCGCGTCCTTGCGCAGCCGTCGACGTGTGCCGAAGCCCATGGTCACACCGCGCTCCTCGCGCCAGCGCCGGTCGCCGGTCGCGGCAACGAGATCTGCCAGCGGGGCGGAGAACACCGCCGACTGGAAGGTGTCCAGCAGGGCGCGCACCCGATCGAGCAGGGCGAGGCGCTCCTGCAGCTGGAGCAGGGTGGTGGGCTCGGTGAGGCCGAGCTCGCCCCCGCTGCGGGCACAGGCCCGACGCAGCTGCGGCAGCACGTCCACGCGCAGCTCCTCGACCAGCTCCGCGGCGCGGGCGGCCTGGGTGTCGCTGCTGATGGGTGCGCCGTACCAGGCCGTCATCTCCGGTCCGCTGGTGAGCACTCCGACCTCGGCCGCCTCGCGCAGTGCGTCGGCGAAGCGGTCCCGATCGGCGCCGATCATCTGTGCGGCGACATCGGCCCGCAGCCGCACCTGGGTGCGCGGAGTCGGGCTCAGGCGCGTCAGCGCCGCCAGCGCCGAGATCGCGTCGTGCGCGGAGGCATCCCAGGGATGCTGGAGGCGATGCATCGCCTCGACGTGACCCACCAGGATGTCGCGGCTCTCGCCGAGCTCCTCGGGGGCGGTGTCGTCGGGCCCCAGGCCGTGGGAGCCGGCGCGACGCAGGCTGCGCAGCAGGGCGGCGGAGGCGTTGCGCTGCAGCGACGGATCCGGCGAGAGGTCGAAGACGAGCTCATCCAGGTCGCGCCGACCGGCGAGCTGGACCAGCTGGGCGAGGTTGCGCCGGCGCTGGGAGACGATCAGGACGGAGCGGCCGCGGGCGTTGAGCTCCTCGGCGAGGTCGATCACGAGATCGAGGCTGGTGGTGCCGGGTGGGGTGGCGACGGCGAGGTCCTGACCGGCGAGCACCCGCGCCAGCACGGCGCGGTGCCCGGGGTCGACGGCTGCGACCAGCTCCTCCTCGGGGATCTCGGGGACCTCCTGCTCCGATTCCTGACCACGGACCACGGCCCGGGCGGACTCGTCACCGGCGAGCGCGGCCACCAGTGGGGAGCTCGACCAGTCACCGAGGTCAGCCTCCAGGTCCTCGGCGACGGAGCCGGCGGCGTCCATCAGGTTGCCGACCACCAGGGCGTGGACCACCCGGAAGCCGGGCAGCGGCTGGCCGAGGGAGCGGAAGGCATCGAGCACCGGGTTGGGGTCGAAGCCGTGGGCGCCGTCGGTGGTGGCCAGCAGCGCGCGGGCATCGACCGCGACACCAGCCTCCCGCAGAGCGCGCAGCAGCACCGGGTTGAGGTCGGCGGTGGCGTCGACCTCGAGGTCGACGTCCTCCCGGGCGTTCCCCCGCAGACGCAGGGTGACCGGCCGCACCAGGACGGGGGCGTGGATCGGGGCGGAGCCGTCCTCGGGATACCAGATCGCCTCGCCGATACCGAGATGACAGGTGGTCAGGCCCACCTCCTCCGCATGACGCTCGGCGATCTCCCGGATCGAGCGGGCGTGAGCGCGGGCGTCCGCCAGCGCACCGACCTCGCGCACCAGCGAGGAGAGACGGGTGGGTCCGCGGCCGGCGAGCAGCTGGGCCAGGCCCGAGGGATGGGAGTGGCTCAGATCCAGCACCACTCCCCCGGCCCGGATCTGGGTGAGGAACGAGGGGGCGTGGACTCCGCCGGTGATCTGCTGGGACCAGCGGTCCAGGGCGTCGGCGACGCGGTCCTCCCGACTCAGCGGACGATGCTCATGCGGCGTGGCCGGCAGATCGTCCTCATCCTGTCCGGGGGCGATCCCGGCGCCGATCTCCTCGGCGTGCGGATCCAGGACCACCTCGAACCCACCGCTCGCCCGCGTCGCGTCGGAGCCTGCGCGGGAGACTCCGGGATCGGCCTCGTCGTCGCGGCGCGCGGCGCCGGGGGCGACGACACGCTCGTCCGCGGCCGTCCGTGCGGTCCCCGCCCGGTCCTCACGGCGCTCGCTCGCCAGGGTCGACAGGACATCGTGACGGGGGGCGGCGTCCTCACCCGGACGCTCCGACCGCTTCTTCCCACGCAGGAAACTCCACATGGGCACCCACGCTACCGGCGCAGGGACCCCCGCTCGTGCAGGCGTGCCGCACCTCCGCGGCTCGGCCTGCTCACATCTGCCGAGCGCTGCGGGCGGGGTGGGACCTCAGACCTCGTGCAGCCGCACCGAGCTCTCCTCGAGATGGGCGCGCAGCGCGTCCGGGACCGGACCGGCGATCACCAGGTCCGTGAGCACCGAGACCGGGCAGATGCCGGCGAGCGCGCGGTGGCCGATCTTGTCGGCGGTGGCGAGCGCCACCACCCGGCGGGAGTGGCCGATCATGATCCGGGTGACCCCTGCCTCGGCGTCGGAGTTGCAGGTCAGCCCCGCATGGAGATCAAGGCCGACGGTGCCCACGAACATGGTGTCCAGCCAGAGGTCGCGCATGGTGGCGGTGGCGAGCGGTCCGGTCAGCTCGAAGGAGTACGGCTCGGCGACCCCACCGAGGACGACGGTGCGCACGGACGGGCGCAGCACGGCTTCGGTGGCGATGTTCAGGGCCGCGCAGACGACGGTCAGTCCGGGAGCCCCGTCCCGGGAGTCGAGGTCGGGACGGGCGACGGTGCGGCGTGCGGTCGCCGTGGTGGTGCGACCGCCGTTGAAGCCGATGATCTGGCCGGGCTCGACCATCGCGGCGGCCTGATCGGCGATCCGCTCACGCTGCGCGGAGTCCACGTCGGCTCGGCGCGGCACGGTCGCCAGGGAATAGGCGACGTCGACCGCGACGATCCCGCCGTGGGTGCGCCGTGCGAGCTGGGCACGTTCCATCTCCATGAAGTCGCGCCGGACGGTGGACTCGCTGACCCCCAGCTCCCGCGCGACGTCGGCCACGCTGAGACGCTTGGTCGAGGCGAGCAGGGTGAGCACATGATCCCACCGGGCGCTGCGGTCCCTGGGAGCGGTGCGGGGCCCGACGACCGTCGACCCCTTCTCGTCAGACACTGGATGACGCAGATTCACGCACTCAGTATTGCCCACTCCGTCGCGAATTGGCGCGGTTCCGCGCAGAAACCGTCAAATCCGCGACTGTACGGGGGTCACGTTTGAGACACGAGGCGGCCTCGTCATACGTTGTCCCCGTCGCCCCGGACACGGGGCGGTTCCGCGAACGAGAGGACATCCATCATGGGTTTCGATGACGCGCTGAACAAGGCCAAGGACCTCGCCTCCGACAACCCGGAGCAGGCCGAGCAGATGCTGGACGCCGCGGGTGAGCAGGTCAAGGAGCGCACCCCGGACAACGTTGACGATCAGGTCGACAGCGGCATGGACGCCGCGCGCGACAAGTTCGGGCTCGGCGGCGAGGACGACAAGAAGAAGGACGACTGAGCCCCGGCTCCTCGCGACTGAGCGACTGAGCAGAGACGAGCCCCGACGCACTCGCGTCGGGGCTCGTCTCCGTCTCGGGTCGGTCGCGCGGTTCGCCCGCGGAGCAGGTCAGTCGCGGCGGCGCACGATCACGTAGCCCGCGACCGCGACGGCGAGGACGATCACCGCGAGGATCCCGACCAGCACCGGCATCGACAGGCCGCCGTCCTGCTCGGACGACTCCGCAGTCTCCGCCGTGGCCTCGGCCTCGCCCTGCGCCTCCACGCCGGCGGTGGCGGTGGGCAGCTCCTGCGGGGACTCCTCGGTGCCCTCCATGCCCTCGCCACCGCCGTCGCTCGCCGTCATGGTGGGGCCCTCCTCCGTGGCGGGGTCCTGCTCGACGGTGAGGGTCAGGGTGCCCTCGATGGGGTGGCCGTCACCGGAGACGACGCGCCACTGGATGTCGTAGGTGCCGGCAGGGAGCGGCTCCGGCAGGGTCGCGGTGGCGGTGGGGCCGTCGACGGTCGGCGTGATCTCGGCGACCTCGTCCCCGGACTCGTCCGAGACCCGCACCAGCGGGCTGACATCGAGGATCTCGGAGGAGAAGGTGAAGACGACCGACTCGGGGGACGTCTCCAGCGTGGAGCCGTCGGCCGGATCGGTGCTGAGCAGGGTGTCATGCGCCTGCGCGGGCGCCGGCAGTGCGAGCATCGCGGCGAACAGCAGGGCGACGCACAGTGCGAGCGCGGAGGTGGAACGGGCTGCGGAACGACTGATCACTGAGGTCACGCCAGCAGGCTACGCCAGCTCCCTGGGCACGGATCCGTGCCTCCCCTCACAGCCGGGGCAGCTCCACATGGTGGCGCAGCACGGGCAGTGCGGCACGTGCGGCCTCGACCTCCTCGAGGTCGAGGTCCACCAGCAGCAGCCCGGGCTCACGACCGAGCTCCTGGCGGATCCGACCCAAGGGGCCGATGACGGCACTGCGGCCGATCCCCCGGGCAGCGGTGCCGAAGTAGTCCGGAGGGGGCGACTGGTCGGCGGCGAGGACGACAGTGGTGGAGTCCAGGGCGCGGGCGCGCAGCAGCAGCTGGAGCTGTTCGCGCTTGCCGGGACCGTCCTGCCAGGCGAGCGGGAGCAGGATCGCCTGGGCGCCGTGCTGGGCGAGCGCTGTGAACTGCTCCGGGAAGCGCACGTCGTAGCAGGTCGCCACACCGAACCGGGTTCCGGCGAGATCGAAGGTGATCAGCTCATCGCCCCGGGCGACGGTGCGGGACTCATCCGCACCGAAGGCGTCGAAGAGGTGGATCTTGCGATAGTCGAGGTGCGGGTCCCAGTTCGGGCCGCGCACGATCACGGTGTTGTGGACGCGTCCGTCCTCGGTGGGGGTGAAGGAGCCGGCGACCACCACCACGTCATGCTCCTCGGCGAGCTCCTGGACCACCTGGGCGAAGTCCTCGTGGTGCGCGAGGGCGACCTCGTGCAGGTCCGTGCCGAAGGGGGTGAGAGTCGCCTCCGGCAGCAGCACCAGATGCGCACCCTCCTCGGCCGCCTCGGCCACTGCTGCGCGCACCGTGTCGAGGGTGGCTTCCAGCTTCTCGGAGACCTCGATCTGGGCCAGAGCGATGCGCGGGCCGGCGACGCGCCGCACCTGCGCCAGGGCGTCCGGGGTGTCGATGTCGGCACCCTCTGCGCCGGTGGCGCGCAGCGTCACCAGCTCGTCCTCGGCCAGCTGCACATACAGGCGGCGCAGGCTGAGATCGGCCCAGCCGCCGCCGGGACGCTCGACCGCGGTCAGCGCCGTGCGCAGCCGGCCCAGCGGCCAGGCGGCGCCGAGGAACTGGAGGTGGCCGTCCTCGGCCTCCAGTGCGGTGACCGCCGATCGCTCACCGCTGGCGGCGGCGAGCGCCGCGAGGGTCTCGGGGCGCAGCATCGGCATGTCCCCACCGAGCACCAGCACGATCGCCTCATCGACTCCCTCGGAGAACTCTGCGACGCCCCGGGCGAGCGCGGCCAGCGGCCCTGATCGCGGCGGGTCCTCGAGCACGAAGCGGGCCCCGTGGCGTTCGGCGAGCACGTCGCCGTCCTCACCGCTCGGACCCACCACGATGCGGCGGCCGACGGGGGCGGCGCGCAGCACCCGCTCCAGGGCACTCGCGCCGGCGATCGGCAGCCGGGTCTTATCGGTGCCGCCCAGCCGCGAGGAGGCGCCCCCGGCCAGGATGATCGCGGCGACGGTGGCGGAGGTCTCGTGCAGCTGGCTGGACATGCTCAGATCCTGCCACGGAGCGCTACCATGTTCGAGGCCCTTCGTCGCTTCAGTACGCGCTCGGGCCGGATCGCCCCCGTAGCTCAGGGGATAGAGCACCGCTCTCCTAAAGCGGGTGTCGCGCGTTCGATTCGCGCCGGGGGCACTGAGGAACACTCCATCCACGCCGGATCATCGGCGGCACGGTCGCGGTGATCCTGCACCGCAGCGGCGGGCCCGGCAGGCGATGTCAGCTCGCCGCGTCGCGCAGCTCCTCGAGCCGGGCCCGGTCCCACAGAGCGGTCCAGCGTCGACCGGAGTCGATCAGCCCCTCCTTCTTCCAGCGGCTCATCACCCGCGAGACCGACTCGGGGGTGGAGCGGGCGAGCCCTGCGAGATCCGCGCGGGACAGCGGCACCTCGAGCATGATCCCCTCGCTGCCGCGGTCCTCCCCGAGCTTGTCGGCCAGGCGCAGCAGGGTGCTCGCGACCCGCTGCTCGACGGTCGCGGAGCCGTGGGAGCCGACGTCGGTCTCCGCCCGGGAGAGACGTGCGGCGACGTCATCGAGGACCCGCAGGGCGATCTGTGGCTGCTCGGCCAGGACCCTGCGGAACTCGTCCTGGTCGATGCGCAGCACGCAGGTGCCCACCAGCGCCGAGGCGGTCTGGTGGTGGAACGGCTCGCCGAGCGAGCTCATGGACCCGAACAGTTCCCCGGGGACCAGGAGGTCGGTGACCGTCTCGATGCCGTCGGCGGTGACCTGGGAGAGCTTCACGCGGCCCTCGGCGACCACGTAGAGCGACTCCGCCGGTTCACCGGCCCGGTAGATCGGGGTGTCCGGGGAGAAGGTCAGGGTGCGCATCCGCGCATCGATGCGGTCCAGCTCCGGCTCGCCCAGGCCCAGGAAGTAGGGCGCGCGGGCCAGCACGTACAGCCGCACCGACCGCGGGCACTCGTGCGGCAGGGCGATCTCCGTGAGCGGGATCGTGCGCCGGCCCTGCGGGGCGGGCCCGCCAGACGGTTCCTGAGTGGTCATGCGACGACTCTAACGCCCTCCATCTCACCTGGTCAGAGATGCCGTGCGGCTGATTGATCCCCGTCATGTCGCCGCTACAAGAGCCCCTCTAGATTGAGAGCACATCGAGGGACAGTCCCTCGAGGACCACGATCCAGAAGGAAGGCCCACCATGACCACCACCCCCGCCACTAGAACCCACTCCCTCTTCCGGGCCAAGGGCTTCAGCTGCCCGTCCTGCGTCGCCAAGATCGAGAAGCAGGTGGGCCGCCTCGAGGGCGTGCAGAACGTCAGTGTGAAGTTCGCCTCCGGCCGCGTCGAGGTCGACCACGACGCCTCCGTGACCACCACAGACGAGATCGTCTCCGCGATCGGCAAGGCCGGCTACGAGTCCGCCCTCTCGGCCTTCTGACTCCCTGGTGGCCGGGCCCCACGGCCCGGTCACCTTTCCCGCGTCCTGCTCCGCACCTGATCGTGAAAGGCACATCATGTCCGCTCTCACCCGCTGGCTGCGCGGCCCCTGGGGAACCCCGATCGTCGCGGGTCTCCTCATCGTCGTCGCCGCGATCTTCTCCCTGAGCATCGGGGTGAACCCCTTCGGCGCAGGCCACCACCACGGCATCGGCCTCTCGCTGGACGGACCCACTGCCCTGGTCGCCTCCGATCTCTTCATGATCGCCGCGGCGCTGGTCGCCGGCATCCCGATCATCCTCAAGGCCGTGCGCGCCCTGATGGTCAAGATCATCGCCATCGATCTGCTGGTCGCCATCGCCGCGGTCGGTGCGCTGATCATCGGCCAGTACTGGGAGGCCGCTGCGGTGACCTTCCTGTTCGCCATCGGTCACGCCCTCGAGGCCGGCACCATGAACCGCACCCGCTCCGCGCTCGCCGAGCTCGTGGCAGTCGCCCCCGACGTCGCCGTGGTGATGCGGGAGGGCGAGCAGGCGGAGATCTCCGCCGCCCAGGTCCAGCCCGATGAGACCGTGCTGGTCAAGAACGGCGCCAAGGTCCCCGTCGACGGCATCGTCATCGGCGGCACCGGCGCCCTGGACGAAGCATCGATCACCGGCGAGTCCATCCCCGTCGAGAAGAGTGAGGGAGGCCAGGTGTTCGCCGGCACCATCTCCCGCGGCGGCTTCCTGCAGGTGCGCGCCACCGGCATCGGCGCCGACACCACCCTGGCCCGCATCATCCACCGTGTGGAGGAGGCCCAGGACGCCAAGGCCCGCACCCAGTCCTTCATGGAGAGGTTCTCCACCTGGTACACCCCCGGCATCATCCTGCTCGCCCTGGTCACAGGGCTCCTCACCGGGAACGTCGTGCTCGCGCTGACCCTGCTGGTGATCGGCTGCCCCGGAGCGATGGTCATCTCCATCCCTGTCTCGATCGTGGCCGGCATCGGCCGCGGCGCCAAGGACGGCATCCTCATCAAGGGTGGCGAGTACCTGGAGACCAGCGCGAAGATCACCGCCGTCGCCCTGGACAAGACCGGCACCCTCACCGAGGGCAAGCCCTACCTCACCGACGTCACCGTCCTGGACCCTGCCCTGGATCGCGCCGACGTGCTCGGCTGGGCAGCACGCGCCGAGACCGGCTCCGAGCACCCGCTGGCACGTCCCCTCATCGACGCCGCTGCGGCCGAGGGCCTGCCCACCGATGGCCTGCCCGAGCACACCGAACCGGTTCCCGGCAAGGGCATCGTCGCCACCCTCGAGGGCCGGCGCATCGCCGTCGGCAATCTGCCGCTGCTGGCGGCCGAGGACATCTCCGAGGACCGCGGCGCGGCCGCGGAGGTCGACCGGCTCGCCGGACTCGGACGCACCCCGATGGTCGTCACCCTCGACGGTCGCGTGATCGGCGTGGTCGCGGTCGCCGACCGGCTGCGCACCGATGCGAAGGAGATGATCTCCCGGCTCCACGCGACCGGCGTGAAGAAGGTCGTCATGCTCACCGGTGACAACCGTCGGGTCGCCGAGGCGGTCGCCGCCGAGGTCGGGGTGGACGAGGTCCGCGCCCAGCTGCTGCCCGAGGACAAGCTCACCGTCGTCCAGCAGCTCCAGAGCGAGGGCTTCACCGTCGCGATGGTCGGCGACGGCGTCAACGACGCCCCGGCCCTGGCCACCGCCGACATCGGTGTGGCGATGGGTGCGGCCGGCACCGGCGTCGCCATCGAGACCGCTGACATCGCCCTGATGAAGGACGACCTGCTCAAGCTCCCGCAGGCGATCGGTCTGGCCCGCAGCACGGTCTCCGTGATGCGACAGAACATCTCGATCGCCCTGATCACGGTGGTGGCGCTCCTGGCGGGGGTGTTCGCCGGTGGAGTCACGATGGCGATCGGCATGCTGGTCCACGAGGGCTCGGTGCTGCTGGTGATCGTCAACGCGATGCGGCTGCTGCGCCGTCGCAAGGATC
>JAKDNE010000266.1 GCA_030451965.1 Brachybacterium sp.
CCAGCTCGATCGGCAGACCGTCCCTCTCGAAGCCGGTGATGATCTCGATCGCCTGGTCTGGGCTCCATCCCTGATTCGCGTCCAGCCGCAACCGGGCCGCGGGTGCGGCCTCGACCACGGCGGTGAGGCGACGGCGGTCCTCGTCCACGTCGTGGCCGAGCTTGATCTTCAGGATCTGCTCGCCATCAGCGACCGCCGCCCGCGCATGCTCGGCCATCACCTCCGGGTCCTCGAGCGAGATCGTCATGTCGTTCATCAGACCGTCCTCGAGTCGGCCGCCGAGCAGCTCCACCAGGGGCTTCCCGACGGTCTGCGCCCAGGCGTCGTGCAGGGCGACCTCGAGAGCGGACTTCGCACTGCTCGCTCCCTCGAGCGCGCCGGCGACCCGGTCCGTCAGCTCCCCGAGCGTCCCGGCCGCGCTTTCGAGCGCCACCCGCAGCGGACCAGCCAGTGCAGTGCTGATCGTGTCGGCCGATTCTCCGGTGACCGCGACTGTCTCCGCCGCTGAACCCTGGCCGACGACGCCGCCGCTCAGTTCGACCTCGGCGACGACGTACTCGACCGCTTCGGTGCGGCGGGCGGCGGTGACGAAGGGGCGCAGCAGCGGGGCCCGGTGCCGGTGATGGCGCACCCGGATGACGGTCAGCGGCGCGGTCGCCATGATCTCCTCGCCTCTCACAGGATGGACATGACCTGGGCGGCGGCGAGACCGAAGAAGGTGCCCGCGAACGCTCCGATCAATGCCATCAGCACGCCGACCGGAACCAGCTGGCGGTTGTAGGCGGCGGCGACCACGGGGGCCGAGGCGACGCCGCCGATGTTGGCGGTGGAGGCGACGGCGAGCGAGAACAGCTCGACCTTCGCGATCTTCGCATAGATCAGCATGATGATGATGTGGACCAGCAGGACCAGCGCGCCGATCAGCAGGTACAGCGGGGCCTGGGTGAGCGCGGAGAAGTCCGAGCCCGAGGCGATCTGACCGATCACCACGAACAGCATGAGTGTGGCGACATCGGTGGAGCCCGCCGTCCTGCCCAGCGGCGTGACGGCGATGATCAGACCCAGCAGGGAGACGATGAGGATCGTCCAGGTGGTGGCGTTGACGACGGTGCCCCATTCGGGCAGCAGCGAGCCCACCCAGCTCGCGCCGGTCGAGGCGAACAGCGAGCCGAACACGACGATCGCCAGCGAGGTGACCGTGATCGGTCGTTCCTCCTCGTCGAAGGCACCGATCTGGGCATCGAGGTGGGAAGTGTCGGCCTTGGTCCACTTGTTGAAGCGGGGTGAGGAGGCGACCGCGGCGAACATCGCCATCAGCCACACCGAGTAGATGATCGTGTCGGTGATCAGGGCATAGCCGAAGATCGACTCCGGCGCCTGCAGGATGTCCTGCACCGCGACCATGTTCGCGCTGCCGCCGGTCCAGGAGGCCAGCAGCGCGCCGAACACCTTCCAGGACTCGCCGTGCAGTGCGCCCTGGAAGAGCGTCACCACCACGACCATGCCGATGAACAGGGAGGCGGCGGAGACGGCATAGGTCAGCAGCAGCTTGGGGCCGAGCCGGATGATCTTGCGGATGTCGCAGTCGAACAGGAACAGCAGGATCATCGCCGGCAGCAGGACGTCCTTGACCGCGCCGACCGGAGCGCGGGTTGCGTCGTCCTGACCGAACACGCCGAGCGAGTTCAGGGTCGCGCCCGCCAGGTACATCAGCACCATGCCGGGCACGTACTTGAACAGTTTCCAACCGGTCGTGCGCTCCAGCACGATCAGCAGGCACGACAGTCCCAGCAGGACGCCGAGCATGAGCAGGCCATCGGTGATCATCGGTGATCTCCTCGAATCGGGGACGGGGTGTCGCCGGACCACAAAAAAATCGGAAGCACCGATGAGCGGCACCTTCGAGGAGGCGCGATCATGGTGCTTCCGACAGGGGCCGGTTCTGTGAGGTTCCGGGCGGACGGTGAGCGGTTATCGAATTATGCGGGAGGGCCGGCCGACAAGTCACGGTACTTCGCAGCGGCGTTGCGCACCGAGGCGGCGAGCGCCTTCTGCGAAGACCCGTGGTACCTGTCGGTGATCGACCCCACCAGGGAATCCTCATCCAGCAGTGAACGGCCCACCAGCAGCTCGCGGACGAACTCGACGGTGAGGGTCAGTGTGGCGTTGCAGTCCACCAACCGGATGATGTGGGTCTCAGTATCGACCACGAGGCCGATGAAGAACAGTCCCCATTGCGAAGTGATCGGATTGTTGTGCGGTGACTTCGCCTCACCGGTCAGGTAGATCGTGGTGGCCATGGGCAGAGCCTATGCGGCGCGTCCCCTCCGGGGATGCGCCGCCGCGGGGATCAGCGCAGGTTCGCCGGGCCCGCGTGCTCGGCGGCCTTCTCGGCGGCGGCACGACGCTCGGCGCGCTGCGTGTCGAGCTGCTCGGCGTGGTCCTCGGTCGCCGAGGCGGACATCGTCTGCATCGCCGGGGCGAGGTCGGTGAACTGCCCGCCCACCTCGCCGCGCACGCGGTTGTCGCCGCCGGTCGGCGCGGGCTGGTTGGCCTCGCCGGTCAGGGCGCCGCGGATGATGTTGCCGCTGACGTCCGTCCCGTCGGTGTTCTCGGAGACGGTCACGTCGGAGCCGAAGTAGTTGCCGTCCGCGCAGTCCACGATCCCGCCGCCGGTGCCGAGCTGCACGCCGACGTTGTCGGTGGCGGTGACCGCGCCGTCGACCTCCGAGGCGCACACCGCGGTGCCCTCGGCGTTGCCGGTGACGGTGAGGTCGCGGGCGAGGGTCGAGTCGATGATGTCGGTGTACAGCGTGTTCTCAGTGGTCACGTTGCCGCCGACGGTGACGGTCTCGAGGTGGACGGCGCCCTGGGCGACGTTCACGCGGCCCTCGATGGAGGAGTCGTAGGAGTACAGGAACGGATCGGCGCCGTCCGCGGCCCGGCCCCGGTAGGCGCCGGCCACGGAGGACTGGTCGAGGTAGACGCCGTAGCCGCCGTGGGAGATGACGTTCCCGCCGATCGTGGTGCCGACGGAGTCGACGTACCCGTCGGCCCGGACGACCACGCGGTCGGCGATCGTGGAGTCGGTGAGCAGGAGGTCGGCATCGGCGCGCACGCGCACCTCGCCCTCCACGGTGACGTTGGTGAGGACGCAGGAGTCGCCCTTGGCGACCACCAGGTCCCCGGGGACGGTCACATCCGCCGCGTCACCGTCGCAGTGGGTGGTCAGCGCGGCGGAGGCGGACCCCGCGCCGAGCGCGAGCCCGGCGGAGGCGAGGGCCATGGTGGACAGAACGACGACGGAACGGGGGAGGGGACGCATATCAGGCTCCTAGTGTCACCGCGTCCGGCTGCGGGCCACGGCGAAGGTGGGGAATGGGAGGCGTTCGGTCACCGACCGTACCGACTCCCGGTGCCCCCCGCAGTCGTTTGCCGAGATCGCCCGAGAAGGCTCCCCGGGCCTTGACGGGCCCGCTCTCTCGCTGCCAGGGACGTCGCCGACCTCAGACGTACTCGAGGTTGATCTCGTTCTCGGGGTGGAAGAACACGCAGGAGCCGGGCTTGGGCCGCACGTGGATCGTGGAGTCCGGTGTGATGTCCTTGAAGCCGTGGTCCAGGCGCATCACCAGCTGGTGGCCGCGCACGGCGGCGGTCATCGAGTCGGTCTCCTGGGTGCGGCAGTGGAGGAAGGCCTCCCCGCCCAGCTTCTCGACCAGGCGCACCGTCAGCGGCAGGCTCTCCTGCCCGTCGGAGGCGCCGTTGGGGCCGCCGACGATCTCCCAGCTCTCGGGGCGCACGCCGACGATCACCTCATCGGTGGTCTTCGCGACGTATTCGCGGGGCAGTCCGAGATCCATGCCGTGCCCCGGGCCCAGCAGCGCCTGGCCGTCGGAGGTGACGGTGGCGCCGTCGATCAGGGTCATCGCCGGGGAGCCGATGAATCCGGCGACGAAGGTGTTGCCGGGGTGCTCGTACAGGTGGGTCGGCTCGTCGACCTGCTGCAGGACGCCTTCCTTGAGCACTGCGACCCGGTCGCCCATGGTCATCGCCTCGGTCTGGTCGTGGGTGACGTAGACCGTGGTCACGCCGAGCTCACGCTGCAGGGAGCCGATCTGGGCACGAGTGGAGACCCGCAGCTTCGCATCCAGGTTCGACAGCGGCTCGTCCATGCAGAACACTTTGGGGTTGCGCACGATGGAGCGGCCCATCGCCACTCGCTGGCGCTGGCCGCCGGACATCTGCGAGGGCTTCTTGTCCAGCAGCGGCTCGAGCTCGAGCATCGCGGCGGCGCGATCCACCTGCTGGGCGATCTCCGCCTTCGACAGCTTGAGGTTCTGCAGGGCGAAGGCCATGTTCTGCCACGCCGTCATGTTCGGGTAGAGGGCGTAGGACTGGAACACCATGGCCACGTCGCGGTCCCGGGCGCGCAGCTCGCTGACGTCGACGTCGTCGATGAGGACGGAGCCCTCGTCGATCGGTTCGAGACCGGCCAGCATTCGCATCGCCGTGGACTTCCCGCTGCCGGAGGGCCCCACCAGCACCAGGAATTCGCCATCGGTGACGGTGAGGGAGACTCGGTTGACCGCCGGCGGGCGGGAGGGGTCGTAGATGCGGGAGGCCTGC
>JAKDNE010000267.1 GCA_030451965.1 Brachybacterium sp.
AGCGCGGGCTCGTCGAGCTGCACCCAGGGCGCTCCGGCCGCGTGCAGCGCCGCGAGGAGCTCCGCGTAGATCTCCACGACCTCGTCGAGGCGGTCCAGGGGGTCGAAGCCGGCGGGGGCGCCGTCCTGCGCCTTGGCCAGCAGCAGCAGGGTCAGAGGGCCGACGAGGACGGGACGGGTGCCGGCGCCGTCCTCGAGGGACTCGGTGAACAGGTCCACCGCCCGGGTCGAGGCGAGATGGAGGTAGGTGCCGGGGCCGATCTCGGGCACCAGGTAGTGGTAGTTGGTGTCGAACCACTTCGTCATCTCCAGCGGTGGCTGCTCTGCGGTGCCACGGGCGAGGGCGAAGAGCCCGTCGTCGTCGATCGTGCCGTCGGCCCCCACCACGGAGGCGAGCCGGTCCGGGACGATGCCGACGGTGAGCGCGGCGTCGAGCACCTGGTCGTAGAGGGAGAAGGACTCTGGAGCGGCGGTGGCGGCGTCGAGGCCCAGCGCGGCGAGGCGCGCCCTCGTGGTGCGGCGCAGCTCGCGGGTGCGGCGGGCGAACTCGGCGTGGTCGATGCGGCCCGCCCAGTAGGCCTCCTCGGCCTTCTTGAGCTCACGGCCGGGGCCGATGCGTGGGTAGCCCACCGGCAGGGCCCGGGGCAGCGGGGCGGTCCATGAGGTCGGCGGATTCTGTGTGGGCAGTGTGGTCATCGGGCGTCTCCTAGCGAGGGGGTGGACCAGCGGTCCAGGTCGAGGTGGTCCAGCACGTCGAGCGCGTCGGTGTGCTGGTTGAAGGTGAACAGGTGCAGTCCGGGGGCGCCGGCGTCGAGCACCTGGGAGGCGAGGTCGACGCTGAAGCGCACTCCGATCCGGCGCCTCTCCGCGTCGTCCGCGGCGAGCTCCAGCCGGTGGAGGAGTTCGCGGGGTGGCTCCACGCCGCTCAGGACAGCCAGCCGCTCGAGGCGCCGAGGGTTCGTGGCGGGCACGAAGCCGGGCACGAGCGGCATCCGGATCCCGGCGGCGCGGGAGCGCTCGAGCAGACCGCAGTAGGTGGTGACGTCGAAGAAC
Source organism: Brachybacterium sp. (assembly GCA_030451965.1). Taxonomy (GTDB): domain Bacteria; phylum Actinomycetota; class Actinomycetes; order Actinomycetales; family Dermabacteraceae; genus Brachybacterium. The sequence goes on from JAKDNE010000267.1 coordinate 1,053, forward strand.
ACCTGGGTGATGGCGAAGTCCGCTCCGGCCCGCTCCTTGGCGACCAGCACTTCGGTGTCGTGGCTGGTGGTGGGGGACTCCGGATGCCGGTGGGGGTAGGCGGCCACGCCGATGCTGAGGCGCCCGCCGGCGAGCCCTGCGGTGCGGCGGCGCTCGACGTCGCGGATCAGCTCGATCAGGGGACGGGCGAAGGGGATCTCGTCGTCCTCGATGCGGTGCCCGGCGGGCTGGTCGCCGCGCAGTGCGAGGAGGCCGCGCACCCCCCGGTCCAGCAGCGCGTGGATGATCGTGGCCAGCTGATCGCGGGTGGAGCCGATCGAGGTCAGGTGCACCAGCGGGCGCAGGCTCGTCTCGGCGAGCACGTGCTCGGTGAGCTCGAGGACCCGGGCGAGGTTGCCGTGACCGGCGCGGCTGGTGACCGAGACGTGGTCGGGTGCGGTGGCCTCGAGCTGGGCGATGGTCTCCCGCAGCCGCTCGAAGGAGTGGTCGGACCGCGCGGGGAACAGCTCGTAGCTGAGCGCGGGGCGGTGGCGCACAGGGGCGGTGCGCTCGAGCTCGGGCAGCGTGGTGGTGGCGGTCATGGCGGGAAAACTACGGGCCGCCACCGGCGCGCGGAAAGGATCGTGTGCCCGTATGAACCCGGTGGACGGCGACGTTCGCGGGACGTCGCAGGGCGTCACGGGGCGTCATCCACGACAGCTGGGGTTCACGGCATTCCCGGGCCCTCGGCCTGCGCCGCGGGACCCGGTAGTGAATCGGAATGTCCGTTTTCTACCTTTTGCGGAGATTGCCAGGTAGTCTTCTGAGGTGAGTTCGACAGGTCAGCGCTGTCGGCACGAGGAGCAGGAGCACAGCATGCGGATCGGTTACGCAGCAGGGGCGTTCGACCTCTTCCACGTCGGACACCTGAACCTCCTGCGCCGCGCCAAGCAGCAGTGCGACGTACTGATCGCCGGAGTGGTGAATGACGAGATGCTCCGCGAGGTCAAGGGCGTCGAGGCCGTCATCCCCACCGAGGAGCGCGCCGAGATCGTGCGGAGCCTGCGCTTCGTCGATCAGGTCCACATCGAGACCAGCCCCTCGAAGCTCGACGCCTGGCGCGAGGTCCGCTTCACCCACTTCTTCAAGGGCGACGACTGGCGCGGCACGCCCAAGGGTCTTCTGCTCGAGGAGCAGTTCGCCGAAGTGGGGGTCGAGATCATCTACCTCCCCTACACCATGCACACCTCCAGCACCGCCCTGCGACGGGCGCTCGCAGCGATCACCGCCTCCTCGGACGCGGCCGCCCCCTCGAGCCTCCAATCGTCCGGGACGCGCTGACCGGCCAGAGCACGCAGAGCAGTGCGCTGAGCGGGTTGCGCCCGCACTCCGCAGGACGACCGGACCCCGGAGAGGATCAGCTCCTCTCCGGGGTCCTCCTCGAGTGGCGCACGCCGGCTCCGCACTGCGGGAGCGATGCCCCTGCCGACGATCCGCCGGTCGGATGCGGGACGGCGAGCGCCGCCGCTTCCTGACCCCGGACAGCGGAACACCCCCGCCGGAGAGCTCAGCACGTCTCTCCTGCGGAGGTGTCACCCCGCCCCGGGGAAGCGTCGCTCAGTACGCTCCCCGGGAGGCCAGCACGGCGCGCGCGGTGCGCACCAGGATCAGAAGGTCCTGCATGAAGGACCAGTTGTCGACGTAGAACAGATCCAGTCGCACGGTGTCGTCCCAGGAGAGGTCGCTGCGGCCGGAGACCTGCCACAGGCCGGTGATGCCGGGCCGCACGGCCAGGCGCCGGTGGGCGTCGCCGTCGTACCCGCTGACCTCCTGGGGCAGGGCGGGTCGCGGACCGACCAGGCTCATGTCGCCGCGCAGCACGTTCCACAGCTGCGGCAGCTCATCGAGCGAGTAGCGTCGCAGGAACTTCCCGACCCGGGTGATCCGGGGATCGTCGGACATCTTGAACAGCACGTCGTTCCCTCGATCGCGGGCGAGCTGCTCGAGCTCCGCCCGGCGGGCCTCGGCATCGATCACCATCGAGCGGAACTTCAGGAACTCGAAGGGCTCACCGGTGCGCCCCACGCGCTGCTGGCGGAAGACGACACCGCCGCCGTCGCCGAGGTGCACGCAGAGCGCCACGACCGCGAGGATCGGGGCCAGCATCATCAGCAGCAGGGCGCTGGCAGCGATGTCGAAGAGGCGCTTTCCCCAGCGCAGCGCCTTGCGGGCGCGCGGGAGGTCCATGTGCACCAGCGGCAGTCCGGCCACGGGCCGCATCCGGATCCGGTCGCCGGAGATCTCGCTGATGCCCGGGACCACGATCACCCCGACCTCGAGGCCCTCGAGCTCCCAGGCCACACGTCGGAACTCCTCGGCGCTGGCGGAGGAGCCGGCGGTGAACAGCACGATGTCCGGCTGCTCGTCGCGCACCAGGTCCAGCAGCTGCGATTCGTCACCGAGGATCGGCACCCCGGCGTCCTCCTCACGCCGCTCATCGCTGATCGGGGCGATCGCCCCGACCACGTCGTAGCCCAGCCACACCTCGCGGGTCAGGGTGCGCACGATGCCGCGCACATGCCCCGTGGAGCCGACCACGAGCACCTGCGAGCGCAGGTGTCCACGGGTCCGGGCGAGATTCACGCAGCGCCGGGCGATGACCCGCACCAGCAGCAGGAAGAGCGGGCCCGCCAGGAACAGGGTGACGAAGAAGGGGCGCGAGAGCGGGAAGTCGGTGAGGAAGAGCGCCGCACCGACGATGCCGACGGCGCCGAGGCTCCCCATCAGCACATTGCGGTAGATCTCGGGCCCGGCCGAGACGAGGCGGGGGTTGGTCGCCCCCGAGAACTGGAGCGCGAGCATCCAGGCGAGCGCGATGACCGCCGCGCTGCGCACGACGAACTCGGGAAGATCCGGGGCGGATTCCAGGAAGGCGAGGTTCTGGCGGATCACGAGAGCGACCACGCAGGCCAGGGAGAGCGCCAGCAGATCTGCCGTGATGATCGCCGAGACCAGCAGGCGGTCGTCGCTGCGATCCGTGCGGCGGGGCCTCGCCGGACGGACGGGGACCCGCAGCGGATGCCGGTCGCCGAGAAGCGGGATCGATGATCCCGCTGCGTTCACTGCCTGCGGTAGTGCCACGTGTGCCTCTCAGTGCCGAGGGAGGGGACGGGGCGTTCGGATCGGACTCGGCCCCGCCCGCTTCAGCGCGGATGGCCGTACCGTATGTCCGTTTTGCGTTGCTTGTCCCTATTGCCTGAAATGCGACTATACCTCTCCTCGGCCATGAACGGGAGACCTGGCACACAACGACGACGACGCGCCGACCCCGAACGGGGCCGACGCGTCGTCGGTGATGCTGTGGAGCGGGCGCTCGCCCGCGCGTTCTCAGTGGGCGTTGAGGTACTGCTGCAGCGCCTTCACGGTGGAGTAGTTGGTGCGGAAGTCCCACACGCCGTTGTTGCCGTGGCCGATCGCAGCGCGCAGCTTGCGGGTGGTCTCCGAACCGATCTTGCCGTCCTGAGCGGCGCCGACCTTGCCCTGCAGCGCCTTGATGTCGCCGCGGGAGAGCGAGCCGTCCTGGC
>JAKDNE010000268.1 GCA_030451965.1 Brachybacterium sp.
TCAGGCGGGGTCGCTGGCGGAGGGGTCGCCGAGGCTGAGCATCAGGCGGTTCGCCCAGGCGAAGAAGGCGGCGGCGCACAGCAGGTCGGCGATCTCGGGGTCGGAGATCCCCAGCGCACGCAGGGGCGCGATCGGCACGGCCGACGGGCGGGGACGTGAGAGCTCGGCGGCGGCGGTGATGAGCGCGGACCAGCGTGCGTCCTGCCCGGCGGCCAGTGGCGCGAGATCGGCAGTGATCCAGTCGGTATCCCGCTCGAGCACGGCGGCCAGCAGCGCGTCCACCTCGCCCTCGCGCTTGGCGAAGGCGGCGGCTTTGCGGGCGTGGACGGAGGCGCAGTAGATGCAGTCGTTGACCTTGCTGGCCACTGCGGCTGCGAGCTCCCGCTCGGCCTTGGGCAGGCCGTCGCGCGGCAGGAAGATCGCATTGTCGAGCTCACTGCGAGCCCTGGTGATGTCCGGTGTGAGCGAGAGCATCCGGAAGTAGACGCTGTGAGTGCTCGCCTTGGAGGCGAAGGAGCTTCGCTGCTCAGGGGTGAGTGCGTCCTCGGCGGGTACATCGATCCAGGGTTCCCACTCGAGCTGGTCGCGGGCGAAGGCCGACGGGCGGGTGCGTCCGCTCGGTGTGGTGCCGCCGTGCTGGGCGGCGCGTCCGCGGGTGCGCGGAGCGCGGACAGGGGCATCAGCCGACGAGGCGTCGAGGTCGTGGAGTGCGGCGAGGCCCGCGACCAGGCGCTGGAGGTAGCTCTCGAAGGCGACGAGCTGGCTGATGAGCACAGTGGTGCGGGGGCCGTGCCCGGCCGCGGCCAGACGGTCCTGATCGGCCGACGTGACCAGCGCCGGGGAGAGGGACAGCAGGTCCACGTGATCCCGCAGGGCCGCGAGGCTCGGATCGTCGGTCAGCGGGTCGGCAGCGGTCAGTGCCTCGGAGGCGCCCTGGGCCCGGTGCCAGGCGGCGAGCGGTCCGCTGCCCTGCCAGTCCGCGGTGACCGCGGCCAGCGCATGCAGAACGGGCATCGACAGCACCTGCGGCTCCCGGTAGAGCGCGTCGTAGGCCGCGCGGGTGCGGGACAGGACCTCGGGGCGGAGCACCTCGAGGGCGACGCGGCCCTCGGGGGAATCGGTGAGAAGTGCATCCAGGAGCAGCTGGGAATCAGCGGGAGCGGCCAGAGAAGTCATACGAACACCTTAGGGGCTGTCAAAGCATTCATTGGCTATGTGACGGAGTGTGGACGCCCTCCTCACCTGCCGGCGCACCACCCCGCCGTGCACCGCTGCCCGTCCGCGCACAACAAGAGGCCCGTGGATTGCTGCACCGACGATCCTCATCGTCTTCGCGGCGATCCACGGGCCTCTGCACACGATCACGCTGCAGGCGTGTCCCGGCTGCCGAGCCGCGTCAGCGGCCCGCCGTCTCCCCCGGGGCACGACCGGAGCCGTCAGAACCAGGTCTTGCGTCCTCCCACGGCGCGGCCGAGGAATCCGAGGACCGTCAGGACGATGCCGATCACGACGAGGAGCCCGCCGATGGCATAGAGGAAGGACAGGTCGGTCAACGCGCCGACGATCAGGAGAATGACACCGAGAATGATCATGGAGAACCTCGCTAGGCAGAGATGCGCGCCTCAGGGAGACCTGGGCACGTGGATGGTCACCGCTGTCCCCCGATGGGGCGGGCGGGACCCTTACCCCCCGGAGAACAACGCTGGCCGGGAAGATACTCAACGATACCTGAGGATCGGGCCAGGTCGATGCGCACCGCGGCCCGCAGTGCCGTCGCACCGGGTCCACCGATACCGGGCGTGACCAGCGGTTCTCCGCACTGAGGGAGGGTTTCGCATGCTGGGTTACCGTGTGGTTCCTCCTCCCCCGCGACCCGCGAGCTCCTGTGAACGCCCGCCTGGGCGCATCGTCGGTGCTAGCGTGCCGGAGTGACCGACTCGGATTCCCGCTCCCCCGCATCGTCCGCTTCCAGCGCCCGGGGGGCTCGGGGTGGTGGCTCGATCGGCTTCGATCGCGAGCAGTACATCGAGCTGCAGTCCCGCCACATCCAGCACCGCCGTGAGGAGATCGGCGGGAAGCTGTACCTGGAGATGGGCGGGAAGCTCTTCGACGACCACCATGCCTCTCGCGTGCTGCCGGGCTTCACCCCGGACAACAAGATCGCGATGCTGCACCGGCTCAAGGACGAGCTGGAGATCCTGGTGTGCCTGAACGCGAAGGATCTCGAACGGCAGAAGGTCCGAGCGGACCTGGGCATCCCCTACGAGGACGACGTGCTGCGGCTGATCGACGTGTTCCGCGAGCACGGCTTCCTGGTCGAGAACGTGGTGCTCACGCAGCTCGAGGACTCGAACCACGTCGCGCACGCCTTCGTCGAGCGTCTGCAGCGGCTGGGCCTGGAGGTCGCGTGCCACACCGTGATCCCCGGATATCCGCAGGACACCGCCCGGATCGTCTCCGAGCAGGGCTTCGGGGCGAACCAGTACACGCACACCACGCGTGACCTGATCGTGGTGACCGCACCGGGGCCGGGCTCGGGCAAGCTCGCCACCTGTCTCTCGCAGATCTACCACGACCATCAGCGCGGGATCAGCGCCGGGTACGCGAAGTTCGAGACCTTCCCGATCTGGAACCTGCCGCTCGAGCACCCGGTGAACCTCGCCTACGAGTCCGCGACCGCAGATCTGGACGATCTCAACCTCATCGACCCGTTCCATCTGGCGGCGTACGGGCAGCAGGTCACCAGCTACAACCGGGACGTGGAGGTGTTCCCGCTGCTGCGCACGCTGCTGGAGCGGCTCACGGGCTCCTCGCCCTATGCCTCCCCCACCGAGATGGGCGTGAACCTGGCCGGGGACTGCATCGTGGACGACCAGCTGTGCCGTGAGGCCTCGCGGCAGGAGATCATCCGCCGCTACTACAAGGCGCTCATGCACGAGCGGATCAATGACGAGGACGATGTCGTCTCGCAGCGGATCGGGATGATCATGTCCAAGGCGGGATGCGTGCCCGACGATCGTGCCGTGGTGCAGCCGGCCCTCGCGATAGAGGCCCGCACCGGGGAGCCGGGGGCGGCGATGCAGCTCGCCGACGGCACGCTGATCTCCGGGAAGACCTCGCCGCTGCTGGGCTGCTCGGCGGCGATGCTGCTGAACGCGCTGAAGCATCTGGCCGGGCTCGCGGATTCCGTGCAGCTGCTCTCGCCGTCGTCGATCGAGCCGATCCAGACCTTGAAGACCGAGCATCTGGGCTCCCGCAACCCGCGCCTGCATACCGATGAGGTGCTGATCGCGCTGTCGGTCTCCGCCTCGAGCGATGAGAACGCCCGGCGTGCCGTGGAGCAGCTGCGCAATCTCGCCGGCTGCGATGTCCACACCACCACGATCCTCGGCACCGTCGACGAGGACATCTTCCGCAACCTGGGGATCTCCGTGACCTCCGAACCGCGGTTCCTGCACAAAGCGCTCTACCACAAGCGCTGAGAGACCCGGAGGTCCGTCATGCGTCGCTCGCTCATCGCTCTCCTCGCCCCGCTGCTGCTGCTCGGCCTCGCCGCCTGCGGGCCGGACGAGACGCCCGGGGAGGAGACCGCGACCCCGACGACCGATGCGGAGACCACCGAGACGTCACCCCCGATGGAGGTCTCGGACGGCGGCGGAGAGCTCGGGGACGGCGACGACGAGGTGGTCCAGCCGACGGAGACCACGCAGTACGAGGAGCAGAGCGAAGACGCCGCGGACGGCTGAGCTCCGTCCCACGTCCCTGATCCTGCGGACCCCGTCCCCTCGGCAGTCTCCTCTCCTCGTCACCCCATCGCGTGCAGGGTCAGTGCGGTGAGGAACCCGAGGGTCGCCAGCAGGCCCGTGTACAGGGAGTCCTTGGAGAAGGCCTCGGGGATCATGGTGTCGGTGATCATGGCGAGGATCGCGCCGGCGGCCAGGGCGTTGACCACTGCGAGGGTGGCGGGAGCCGCACCGTCGAGCAGCAGGAATCCGGCGAGCGAGGCGAGCCCGGAGGCCAGGGCGATCGCGCTCCAGATCCCGAACACGTACCGCCTGCTGCGGCCGGCGCTCTTCCAACCGGCGCTGCTGGAGAGCCCTTCGGGGACGTTGGAGATGAATACGGCGGCGAACATCGGCACGCTCAGCCCGGGGCCGACGAGCACGCTGAGCCCGAGCACCATGGACTCGGGGACCCCGTCCAGCAGGGCGCCGATGGCGATCGCTCCCCCGCTGCCGCTCTGTTCCTCCTCGGAGGGCTGCTCGGTGCCGGAGCGCTTGCGGTGCTTCGCCCCGTGGCGGGCCAGCAGGATGTTCAGCCCCACGTAGAGGACCGCTCCGGCGAGGAAGCCTCCGCTGGTGGCCAGCAATCCACCCTGGTCCATGGCGTCCGAGACCAGCTCGAGGGTGAGGGCGGAGATCAGCACTCCGGCGCCGAAGGCCATGATGGCGGCGACGACCGCGCCGGGGACCTTCACGAACCAGGCGATCGCGCTGCCCAGCAGCAGGGCACCGCCGGCGACCAGTCCGGCCAGCAGCGCGAGCAACCAGGGTTCCATCTC
>JAKDNE010000269.1 GCA_030451965.1 Brachybacterium sp.
TCCGTACCCCCGAAGGCGTAGAGCTGCGCGAGGTAGCGCGGGCTGAGCCGGGTGGTCTCCTGCAGCGACCGTGCGGCCGAGGCCGCGAGTCCCTCCTCGGCGCCCAGCGGCCCGCCGGGAAGCGCCCAGCGTCCCTGGTGGGGCTGTCGTATCCGGCGCACGAGCGGGACCCAGAGCACCGGAAGTCGTGTCCTGGGATGCGGGCGCAGCGCGAAGATGACGGTCGAGACCGCCAGGGACAGCGAGCCCTCCATCACGACACCCCCTGTTAAGGTCATAGGGACCTTTACTCGTGACGAGGAGGTTAGTTACACGTCGACCAGAAGAGTGGACTTCGCACGCGAGGTGTGAGGGGGGTCACTTCAACGCTGACACTAACTCCGCGCCGGAGAGGTCCTCCGCAGCTGCGGCGGGGTCGCGCACGCCCCGAGTGATCTGTGCATCGTCCGGACGCACCTAGGAGTCCGCCCCGATGAGGGCTACGGTCGACCTCAGAGCGCTGCCACCGGGCAGAGCTCTTCTACCCTGCCGTGCTCCGTGCTCGGCGAGGAGCTGGAGGCGCACGATGACCACCGACCGCCCCGACCGTCTCCCCATGACCCGCGAACAGGCTCTGGCGTGGAATCCGGCCTGGTCCGCCGCAGACATCCGCCTGCTCGAGGAGAACGTCGACCGGCTCGACGCGCGCACCTTCTACCGCACCCGTTCCAACGGCAGCGTCACCGCGCAGGACGCGGACGGGCTGTCGGTGATGTACCTGTCCCCCGGGTACGTGGAGTTCCGCAAGGGCCTCGCGCCGACCGATCGCCCGGATCCTGCCTGGCACGGTCTCGCCCTGTCGTGCTTCCGCCCTCGTTCGACGAACGAGGCGGGGCGCGAGGAGGGGCCCGCGATCTGTCCGTCCTGCTTCCTCGCGCTGCCCGCCACCGGTGTCTGCGACGACTGCGGGTGATCACCGGCGTGCTGCGGGGCCGTCACCGATCTCGCAGCACGAGGGTCCTGTCCCGCCTCTCCACCTCGTCGACCAGGGTGAACACCCCGGACTCCGGGGGATACGGCAGCTGGTGCGGACCGACCTCGCGGAACAGCGGGCCGGCGCCGCGCACCTGCACCGATGACCGGCTCAGCCACCGCTCGAGGCGATGATTCAACCGGTTGCCGAGATCGCGATCGATGAAACGAGGCGCGTCCGCGCGGGCGGTCACCAGGGTGTGCTGCTCCCGCACCTCGACCGACTCGATATCCTCCCAGGCCACGAGCCCTTGGCCATGCAGATGGTCGACCCATCCGGCGGGGCTCACCTCCGCCGGTCGGTTCGCGTCGGTGCGCAGGCTGCGCAGCAGGCGCGGGGCGAGGAGCGCGACGCCGAGCAGCGGTGCCCAGCCGAGCAGCAGCAGGATCCACCACGACGTCTCACCCGTCGCGACCGCCCAGATCATCGCTCCGGCCAGGAGCGCGCAGGCGAACGTCGCCCAGCCCTGGAAGGCGATCAGCCCCCAGCGGTCCGTCCGTGAGGAGCGCACCGTCGACGGGTCCGAGGACCACTCGGGGTCCAGGTGGAGGGAGCGTGCCTCCTCGGCGGTCGGGTCGAAGCCCTCTGCGGCCCAGCGCGCGACGGCCGCACGGGTGCCGGGTCGCCACCGCACACGCCCACCGAGCCCGCATATCCGCACGGCCGGCAGCGATCCTGCGGGCGATGCCGCCGGTAGAACGGTCTCGAGGTCCGTCCATGGGATCGTCATGTCCTCACCCCCTCGCGCCGGGACGATCTGCAGCCCGCCGGGAGAGGCGGCCACCTGCCCGGCGCCGTCGGCGTACCAGCGGCTGAGCCGCGGCAGCAGCGAGGCGATCGGCAGCGCCACGAGAAAGGAGAGCATGCTGAACAGGAGCGCGACGTCGCTCAGCTCTGTGGCCGCCAGCAGACCGAAGGACAGCCCGCTGAGGATCACCACCGCCAGCGATGTCCAGGACAGCACGCGCGCGAGGCGCCGCGGACGATTGGCGAGGACCACCGCATCACCCAGGCGCCGGGGTTCCCGCACGTCGCGCACGAATCCGGACAGTGTGGCCGCCCAGATGACGGTGCCGAGCATCAGCACGACCACGACCATGACGATCCGCGCCATGGCTCCCAGCTCGTCGTCGTCAGAGACGGGCACTGCGGTGACCAGGACCAGGAACAGCACCGAGGCGAAGCCCCGCACCGGTGGCAGGGACAGCAGGAACGTCGCGGATCTCGGATTCATGGCCATCTCGAGATCATCGTCGTCCCGGGGCCGCCCGGGGTGAGCCCAGGGGCGAGATGGTCACGGCGCATGACACCACCCTAAAGCGTCCCCGCCCCGGAGCCGCTCGTTACCCTGAGACCACCAGCGATGATGCGAAGCGCGCGAGGAGCCGCCATGCCGATCACCCACCCGGACTCCCCCGACTTCGCCTCCGCGGCCGAGCAGACGGTCTGGGAGCACCTGAGCGTCCAGCTGCCGGACGACGCCGTGCTGATCGCCGGCCAGCGCGTCACCCAGGACGGCACGGAGGTCGAGGCGGACCTGCTGGTGCTGTGGCCGGGCGTCGGCATGGCGGTGATCGAGGTCAAGGGCGGGCGGATCTCGCTGCGTGAGGGCCGCTGGTATCAGGCCGACCGCTCCGGGGAGCGGGAGCTGAAGAAGTCCCCGGTCGATCAGGCCCAGACGGCGAAGCACCACCTGATCGCCTACCTCAACAACGCCGCCTCGACACCCATCGGGCGTGCCGTGCACCTGGCGGTCCTGCCCTACACCGAGCTGCCGGGAAACTGGGGTCCGCCGGAGGCCCCCCGGGCGATCACGCTGGATTCGACCGACCTGCCGCATCTGACCGACAGGATCGTGCACGCGCTGAACGCGCAGACCCGCCTCGGGTACGCGCCGCTGGACGCCCTGCAGTGCGCCTACGCGGTGAAGGTCCTGCGGCGCACCCACCGCGCGATCGAGAACCATCAGCTGCTGGCCCGCGAGATCGCGGACGAGGGCAATGCCCTGACCCGTGAGCAGGAGCGGGCCATGGCCCTGCTGCGCTTCCAGGACCGGGCGCAGATCATCGGTGGCGCCGGCTCCGGCAAGACGCACCTGGCGATGATCAAGGCCCGGAACCTGACCCGTCGCGGCGCTCGTACCGCACTGCTGTGCTACTCCCGGGGCCTCGCCCGCCATTTCCAGCTGCTGACCTCGACCTGGCCCGTCGAGGAGCGGCCCGCCTACGTGGGACTGTTCCACGACCTGCCGGTGCTGTGGGGTGCCGGGACCGAGGCGGACTTCGACGGCACCGCCGTCGCCTACTACGAGGAGCACCTTCCCCGTCGCCTCGCCGAGCTCGCCGCCCACCAGGATCCGGACGAGCTGTTCGACGCGATCGTGGTGGATGAGGCACAGGATTTCGCGGACATCTGGTGGGACGCTCTGCAGCCCTGCCTGCGCGATCCCGAGCAGGGAGTGCTGTTCGTGTTCACCGACGAGCATCAGACGGTGTTCGACCGCGAGGGCCGCGCCCCGATCACCCTGAACCCGTTCCCGCTGGACGACAACCTGCGCAACACCCGGACCATCGCCCGGACCTTCGCGCCGCTCACGCCCCTCGAGCAGAACGCCCGGATGGAGGAGGGTGCCCCGGTGCGGTATGTCGTGAGCACCGCTCAGGAGGCGGCCGCCGCCGCTGACGACGTGATCGAGCAGCTCCTCGACGAGGGCTGGGCGCCCGGAGACATCGCCCTGCTCACCACTCGCAGCCGCCATCCCGAGCAGAAGGAGCGCATCGAGCACTTCGGGTACGACGGATACTGGGACGAGTTCTTCGCGAAGGAGGACGTGTTCTACGGGCACGTGCTGAACTTCAAGGGACTCGAGCGGCCCGTCGTGGTGCTCGCGGTCAACGGCTTCGGCTCCGCCGAGCGCGCACCGCAGCTGCTGTACGTGGGGCTCTCCCGCGCACGATCGCTGCTGGTGGTGGTCGGCGACGGCGGCGAGATCTGGGACGTCGGCGGCGGTGTGGTGTGGGAGCGGATCAGCCAGGGGTGACAACACGTGGACACCCGCGGACACCGACGGCACGTCCTCGTAAGCTCACCCCGTCGGACTCGACGCGCCGAGCCGTCCCTGCGTGCGTCGGTCGAGGTGCGTGCAGCGTCCCTCGACCCGCCCAGGAAGAGCCCACGCCATGTCCTTCGAGCATCTCTATCCCGAGGTCCACGCCCTCGTCACCGAGCTCTGGGAGCACCCCGAGCTCGGGTACTCCGAGCACTGCACCGCTCAGGCCGTCGAGCAGTTCCTGCTCCGGCACGGCGAAGGGCTCGCCATCGAACGCTTCTCCACCACCGGGCTGAAGGTCTCCCTGCCGACGGCCGCCCCCGAAGACCGCGATCGTCGACGCATCGCCGTCGTCGCCGAGCTCGACGCGGTGATCTCCCCCGCCCATCCCGAGTCCGACCCCGCCCCCGGCGCTGTACATGCCTGCGGCCCTCACACACAGGGCGGGATCGCACTGGCCGTTTTCGCACATCTGGTGGGCACGGGCACCTGGAAGCA
>JAKDNE010000270.1 GCA_030451965.1 Brachybacterium sp.
CGGAACTGCCCCTCACCCCGGCCCCTTCCGCCTCGCCCCGTCTGTCGCTGGTGATCGCCGCGGCCACCCTCACCGGGTTCCTCACCGGCTTCTTCGGGGTGGGCGGCGGTTTCATCGTGGTGCCGATGCTGGTGATCGCGCTGGGCCTGGCGATGCGCCGCGCCTCCGGCACCAGCCTGCTGGTGATGGTGGTCGCGACGGCCACCAGCCTGCTGGCGCGCCTGGGCACCGACGTGCAGATCGACTGGACGACCACGTTGATCTTCGCGGCCGGCTCCGCGGCGGGCGGGATCCTCGGCGGTCCGCTCTCGGCGAAGGCCCGGCCGTCCACGCTCACCCTGGCGTTCTCGGCACTGCTCGGCGGCGTGGCTGCGGTGACCCTGGTCCAGACGCTGCTGCTCTGAGCGAGCCCGTCCTGCGCCCCCCGGGTCAGCCGGACCCGCTGCGTGAGGCGATCGACGGACGTACCGGATACTGAATCCCATGACTGCCCGTCCCGACCCTCGCCGTCCCGTGGATCCCCTGCAGGTCACGCTGACGCTCCTGGCCCCGGCGGACGCCCCGGCGCTGCTGGATCTCGAGCTCCGCAACCGGGAGCACCTGCTGGTCGGTGCCCCGGCCCGGGAGGAGTCGTGGTTCACCGAGGCCGGCCAGCGCACCGCGATCGCCCAGGCCGTCGCCGACCGCGAAGCGGGTCGCAGCCTGCCGCTCGCGATCCGGCTCGAGGAGGACGGCGCACAGCAGCTGGTGGGCCGCCTGAACCTCTCCGGCCTCACCCGTGGCGCGTTCCACTCGGCCACGCTCGGGTACTGGGTGGATCACGCGGTCACCGGGCGCGGCATCGCGACCCACGCGGTGCGCGCTGCGATCGCGGTGCGCTGGCAGCCCGAGGAGCCCGCGCCCGCACCGACGCCGGGGGAGACCGTCGTGGTCCCCGAGGTGCCGGGGCTGGCCGAGCTGCTGGACCTGTACGACGCAGTGGGCTGGGGCGCCTACACCGCAGAGCCCGCCACCCTGGAGCGCGCGCTCGCCGGCAGCCTGCGGGTGGTCACGGCCCGCCGCGACGGGCAGCTGCTGGGTCTGGCCCGGGTGATCGGGGACGGCGTCACCATCGCCTACCTGCAGGACGTGCTGGTGCGCCCGGACGCGCACCGCACCGGGATCGGCCGACGGCTGGTCGAGGCGGCCTTCGCCCCCTTCGCCGAGGTGCGCCAACAGGTGCTGCTCACCGATGCCGAGCCCGGCCAGCGGGCGTTCTACGAGTCGTTGGGATTCATCGAGGCCCATGACCACGAGGCGGACCTGCGCTCCTTCGTGCGCCTGGGCTGAGGCCGCGCAGGCGTCGACCCGACCGGGCTGCGGAGCAGCGGATCAGCGGGCGGGGCCGGCCACCAGGCGCACCGCGTCGTCGATGAGGCGGGCGGCGGCGCGGGCGGTGCGGCCGTCGATGTCCAGCGAGGGGTTCAGCTCCACCACGTCCAGCAGGGAGAGCTTCCCGCTGCCGGCCGCGGCGCGCACGGCGGCGGCGATCAGCGGCAGCGGCACTCCGTACGCGGCCGGCGCCGAGACCCCCGGGGCGGTCGCGGCAGGCAGCACGTCCAGGTCGATGGTCAGGTACAGCAGGTCCAGCTCGGCGGTGAACTCCTCGACGAAGCGGGTGATCCCCTCGGCGCCCGCGGCGAGGCACTGCTCGTCGGTCCACCACCGCACCCCGAGCTCCTCGGCCTTCGCCAGCAGCGCGCCCGTGTTCGAGGGCTCCGCGATCCCGAGCACCGCGTAGTGCAGATCGCGACCCACTTTCTGCTCCGCGGCGGCCATCTGGGCGAAGGGGGTGCCGGAGGTGGGGCGCGGCTCCTCGCGCAGGTCGAAGTGGGCGTCGAGGTTCAGCACCCCCCAGCGCTGTCCCGCCCGGGGCCCGAGCCCGGAGCCGACCAGCCCGAGGTACGAGGACCAGGCCGTCTCGTGGCCGCCGCCGAGCACCACCGCCAGGCGGGAGCCGGCCCGATCCAGGGCGGCGGAGGTCAGCGCCGCGGCCGCGGCCTGCCCGCCCTCGAGATCCTCCCCGACGGTCTCGGCGTCCCCGAGATCGTGCAGACCCACCACGCCCTCGGCGAGCGGACCGTGCAGGGCGAGCGGGGCCAGCGCCCGGCGCAGCGCCGCAGGCCCGTCGGCCGCTCCGACCCGCCCGCGGTTGCGACGCACTCCCTCCTCGGAGCGGAAGCCGAGCACGGTCACGTGGTCGGAGGCGGGGTCCGCCGCTGCGTCCCTCGGGCCGTCGAGCACCTGCATCGCCTGGTGCCAGCGCGCGTGCTCGGGGCCGTCGCCGTCGTGCCGCCCCGTCCAGGCGGTGTCGCTGTCGGGAGAGTTCGGCATCGGGATTCCTCGTCTGTGCGCGATCCGGGCAGGTCCGCCCATCATGGCACCCGGCCCGGGCGGCCGGGCCCTGCGACGGGCCGGGCCCGTGCGGACCGGGAGAGTGGCATCCTTGTGCGTCATGACGCTCCCGAAGGTTCCGGCGGCCGACGCAACGCTGCATCTGCTCACCTTCCTCGCCTCGCGCCGCTCCCCGGTCCCCGCCGCCCGGATCGCCGAGCAGCTCGCCCTGCCGCGTTCGCGCACCTATGACCTGCTCACCACGCTCGTGCAGCACGGGTATGTGATGCACCTGGAGCAGGAGCGGCTGTACGGGCTGGGACCCGCCGCGCAGGAGCTCTCCGGCGCGTACCTGCGTCAGGAGCCGCTGGCCCGGATCGGTCGGCGCGTGATCGAGGCGATGGTCGACGAGGTCGGCGAGTCGGGCCACCTCGCGGTGCTGCACGGCAGGGACGTGCTCTACGTGATCGAGGAGCGGGCCCGGAACCGGCCCAGCCTGGTCACCGACGTCGGCGTGCGGATCTCCGCCCACCTCACCGCGAGCGGCCGCGCGATCCTCGCCGAGCTCCCGCCCGCCCAGCTGCGCGCCCTGTTCGGCACCCGGGAGGACTTCACCGCCCGCACCGCGGTGCCGGGCCCGGAGAGCCCCAAGGGCCTGCGAGAGCTGCTGGTCCGGGTGCGGGCCGACGGGGTCGCCCTGGAATCCGGCGAGGTCACCGAGGAGCTGGCCTCGGTGGCGGCGGTGGTGCACGACCATTCCGGGTGGCCCGTCGCGTCGGTGGCGATCACCTTCGAGGAGTCACGGACCTCCGAGGCCACGCAGGAGCGCTGCACGAGCGCGGTGCGCGCCGCAGCGGAAGAGATCACTCGGCGGCTCGGCGGGCGCCGTCCGGAGAGTCCGGTGACGGGCGGGTAGCCGCTCGCGGCGGCGACCTGCAGTCCGCAGCGGTGCAGAGGACGGAATACGCGAGCGGCGTTTTCTGTTGAACAGGAGGGGCGCCCGCACGGGCTGCTGTCCACCACGACGAGGAAAGGGCTGCATGTCTGCGCCGTCGACCACCACCGTCCGCCTCGGAGACTCCGAGCGGGGCATCCACCCGCTGGTCCTGGGGACCAACACCTTCAACGACCCGTCCGCGCCGCAGGAGTTCCATACCGTCCTGGACGGTTTCCTCGAGCGCGGGGGGAATTTCCTCGACACCGCGGACCAGTACTCCTTCTGGGTGCCGGGCAATTCCGGCGGTGAGTCGGAGTCGGTGATCGGACAGTGGCTCACCTCGCGGCGGAATCGCGACGACGTCGTCCTCGCGACCAAGGTCTCCGCGAAGCCGGACCTGCAGGGCCTCGCACCGGAGACGATCGCCCGCGGCGCCGAGGAGTCGCTGCGCCGCCTGCAGACCGATCACATCGACCTGTACTACGCGCACTTCCAGGATGACGAGACGCCGATCGTCGAGAGCGCGGCAGCTTTCGACCGGCTCGTGACCGAGGGCAAGGTGCGCGCCGTCGCGCTGTCCAACTTCTCCCCGCAGGCCATCGACGAGTGGTTCCGGGTCGCGGAGGAGAACGGCTTCGCCGAGCCCGTCGCCCTCCAGCCGCAGTACTCCCTCGTCGCTCGCCGGTACGAGAAGGAGCTCTCCGCCACCGCAGAGAGACATGGCATGTCAGTCTTCCCCTACCAGGTGCTCGCCGGCGGGTTCCTCAGCGGCAAGTACCGCGCCGAGGCCGACACCGAGGGTCGCGCCCGCGGCGGGATGGCCAAGAGCTATCTCACTCCGGCCGGCCTGGGAGTCCTGGACGTGCTGGACGATGTCGCGGCCGCACACGGCACCGATCCCGCGTCGGTGGCGCTGGCCTGGGCGTCCGCGCACGCCAAGATCACCGCGCCGATCACGGCCGCGACGTCCCTCCCACAGCTCGATCAGCTCTTCGCCGCGGCCGTCCTGCAGCTGACCGACGAGCAGGTGGCTCGGCTCGACGAGGCGTCCGCAACGTTCCGCTGACCCGCCGTCTCCCGCGTCGGCACCTCCCGTCCTCGCCGACGCGGGCACCGTAGGTCCGGGATACCGGACACAAGCGCGTTCGAAGCCCTCGACCCGCGCTGGCGGCGGTGGTGTGCTGGGGACATCCCCGAG
>JAKDNE010000271.1 GCA_030451965.1 Brachybacterium sp.
CGTCACGAGAGTTCCCGGGGTGCGTGCAGCGTCACCGACCGTTGGGCCGACCGCGACTCAGGCGCCGGACTGCGAGCGCTTCTTGTTCCAGACGTCGAAGGCCACGGCCACCAGCAGCACCACGCCGCGCACCACGGACTGGGTGGGCTGGGAGATGCCCATGATCGACATCCCGTTGGACATCACCGCCATGATGAGGCCGCCGATGATCGCGCCCTGGACCTTGCCCACGCCGCCGGTGACCGCCGCGCCGCCGATGAAGGCGGCGGCGATCGCATCCAGCTCGAACATGTTCCCCGCACCCGGCTGGGCGCTGTTGGACCGTGCCGAGTAGACGATGCCCGCGACCGCCGAGAGCAGTCCCATGTTCACGAACAGCCACATGTTCACCCGGCGGGTCTTCACACCGGAGAGCTGCGCGGCCTGGAGGTTGCCGCCCATGGCATAGATGTGGCGGCCGAAGATCGTGCGCTGGCTGACGAAGCCGTAGATGAGCACGAGCGCGGCCAGCAGGATCAGCACCACGGGCAGTCCGCGAGAATGCGCCAGCTGCCAGGCGAAGGCCATCACGACGGCACCGATGAGCGCGACCTTCACGCAGAACAGGTACAGGGCCTCGACCGGCTGCTTGTACTTCAGCTTCGCCAGGCGCCCGCGGTACTGCTGGACCGCGAAGACCACGATCAGCGCCGCGGCGAGGATCAGGGTGAACGCGTCATAGCCGTTGCCGCCCAGCAGGCCGTTGAGGAAGCCGCCGGAGATGTACTGGTACTGCTCCGGGAACGGCGAGAGCGAGACGCTGCCCAGGACCTGCATGGCCAGGCCGCGGAAGATCAGCATGCCGGCCAGGGTGACGATGAAGGCGGGGATGCCCACGTACGCGACCCAGAAGCCCTGCCACAGCCCCACCAGCACACCGGTGCCGAGGGCCGCCAGCACGCCCACCCACCAGGGCAGGCCGTGGCCGATGATCACCACGCCGGCGACGGCGCCGGTCAGCGCGACCACCGAACCCACCGAGAGGTCGATGTGCCCGGCCACGATGATCAGCACCATGCCGATCGCGAGGATCAGGATGTAGGAGTACTGCAGCACCAGGTTGGTGAGGTTGCCCGGGCTGAGGAGGGCGCCGTCGGTGAGGATCGCGAACAGCACGATGATGAAGACGAACGCGATGTAGATGCCGCTCTGTCGCAGGTTGCGCGTCAGCAGCTCTTTGATGTCAGAAGTTCCGGCCATGAGGCGCGCTCACTCCCTCTCCATGGTCATGAGCTCCATGAGGTGCTCCTGGGTGGCGTCCTGGGTGATGACCTCGCCGGTGATCCGACCCGCGGACAGTGTGTAGATGCGGTCGGCCACGCCCATCACCTCCGGCAGCTCCGAGGAGATGACGATGATGGCCTTGCCGGCCTCGGCGAGCTCGTTGATGATCGAGTAGATCTCGTACTTCGCGCCGACGTCGACGCCGCGGGTCGGCTCGTCGAGGATCAGCAGCTCCGGCTCGGTGTACAGCCACTTGCTGAGCACCACCTTCTGCTGGTTGCCGCCGGAGAGCTTCCCGACGGTCGCCATCACCGTCGGCGTCTTGATGTTCAGCGAGGAGCGGTACTTCTCTGCCACCGCGATCTCCTCGTTGCCGTTGATCCAGCCGCCGGTGGTGATCTTCTTCAGCGCGGCGGCGGTGACGTTGGTGCGGAGATCCTGGATCAGGTTCAGGCCGTACTGCTTGCGATCCTCGGACACGTAGGCGATGCCCGCCTCGATCGCCTCGGAGACGGTGCGCATCCGCACCGGGCGGCCGTGCACGTAGGCGGTGCCGGAGATGTCCCGGCCGTAGGAGTGGCCGAACACGCTCATCGCGAGCTCGGTGCGGCCCGCGCCCATCAGCCCCGCGATGCCCACCACCTCGCCGGCGCGGACGTTCAGCGAGGCGCCGTCCACGACGGTGCGGCCGGCCTGGGTGGGGTGGCCGACGTGCCAGTCCTCGATCCGGAAGACCTCCTCGCCGATCTCGGCGGTGCGCTCCGGGTAGAGGCTCTCCATGTCCCGGCCCACCATCCCCTTGATGATGCGGGGGACCAGCGTGTGCCGGCGGTCCTCCGGGACGCGCATGTCGATGGTCTCGATGGTCGAGCCGTCGCGGATGACGGTGGTGGCATCGGCGACCGCCGCGATCTCACCCAGCTTGTGGGAGATGATGATGCTGGTGACGCCCTCGTCCCGCAGGCCGCGGATGAGTGAGAGCAGATGCGCGGAGTCGTCGTCGTTCAGTGCCGCGGTGGGCTCGTCGAGGATCAGCAGGCTGACGTTCTTCGAGAGCGCCTTGGCGATCTCGACCAGCTGCTGCTTGCCCACGCCCAGCTGGCCGACGGGCGTGACGGGATTCTCCTTCAGACCCACCCGGGCGAGCAGCTCGGCGGCTCGGGCATTGGTCTCGTGCCAGCTGATCACCGGGCCGTGGGCCTGTTCGTTGCCCAGGAAGATGTTCTCGGCGATCGACAGGTGGGGCACCAGAGCGAGCTCCTGGTGGATGATCACGATGCCCTCGGCCTCGGAATCGTTGATGTTCGCGAACGTCACGGGGCGGCCGCGGTAGTGGATCTCGCCCTCGTAGCTGCCGGCCGGCTCCACGCCCGAGAGCACCTTCATCAGCGTCGACTTGCCCGCGCCGTTCTCCCCGCAGATCGCGTGGATCTCGTGCTCATCGACGGTCAGGGACACGTCCTTGAGCGCGACCACGCCGGGGAATCTCTTGGTGATGGACCGCATCTCGAGGATGTGATCGGTCATGGGGCCCTCCTTCGGGCTGGGGGTCCCGGCGTGACGGTCTCGCGCGCCGGGACCCCACCGGAATCCTGCGGGGACAGCCTGCTCAGAGCTGGCCGGCCTCGACCTGCTCCGGGGTGTAGTAGCCCGAGTCGACCATGATCTCCTCGTAGTTGTTCTGCAGCACCATCTGGACCTCGAGCAGGTACGAGGGCACGACGGTCACACCGTTGTCGTAGGTCTCTGTGTCGTTGGCCTCGGGCTCCTCGCCGTTCAGGATCGACTCCGCGGCGATGATCGCCTGATCGGCGAGGTTGCGCGTGTCCTTGAAGATGGTCGAGGACTGGACGCCGTCGGCGATCAGCTTGATCGAGGCGATCTCGGCGTCCTGCCCGGTCACAACCGGCAGGCCCTCCTCGATGGTCGGCCCCAGGCCCCGGTTCTGCAGAGCGTTGATGATGCCGCGCGAGAGCGGATCGGCCGGGGCCAGCACCCCGTCCAGCTCCGTGCCGCCGGTGTAGTGCGTGGTCAGCAGGGTCTCCATGCGCTTCTGCGCGGTCTCCTGCTCCCAGCGCTGGGTGGCGGCCTGATCGATGTCCATCTGGCCGGAGGGCACCTCCAGGGTGCCGTCGTCGAAGTAGGGCTGGAGGGTGTCGATAGCGCCCTGCCAGAACAGGTGGGCGTTGTTGTCGTCGAGCGAGCCGGCGAACAGCTCCACGTTCAGCGGCCCCTCGGGGGCATCATCGGCCGGCTCAAAGCTCTCGTCGAGCAGGCCCAGGCCGAACATCAGGGCGTTGGCCTGGTTCACGCCCACCTTGTAATTGTCGAAGGTGACGTAGAAGTCGACGTTCTCGTTGTCCGTGAGCAGACGGTCATAGGCGATGACCGGGATGCCCGCCGCTTCGGCCGCATCGAGCTGGGAGGAGAGCGAGGCGCCGTCGATCGAGGCGATGAGCAGGGCGCTCACGCCCGAGTTGATCATCTGGTCGATCTGCTGCTGCTGGGTCGGGATGTCATCACCCGCGTACTGCATGTCGACGGTGAAGCCTTTGTCCTCCAGGCCCTGCTTAATGTTGTCGCCGTCGGCGACCCAGCGCTCGTAGGTCTGGGTCGGCATCGCGACGCCGACCGTCTGCTCGCTGGGAGCCGCGTCCGTGTCCGGGCCACCGGATCCGGCGCCCTCGCCGCCGCAGGCGGCCAGTCCGAGCGCGGCCGCGGCGGCCGTCGCTCCCAGCATGAAGGTTCTCCGGTTGCGCATGGGGCTTCTCCTCGTCGAAATCGCCGTCTGCTGCCTGCAGCAGAGATGTCCTGCCGGAGCACCGGGCAACGCCGTCGGCTGCTGCGCCATGGGCGGTGCCGACGGGGCGTCGGCCGAACTGCGGGACCCGGGCGGGCCCGTCAGATGGTCCGCGCGCCAGCGGTGGCGCGGCACCGCCGATGCCGGCGGGGACTGCCGGAATGATAACGTTCACATTGGCGCAGATGTCAATCATGTCCCATTCTGAGCGGGTCACAACTCGGCAACGGGCAGCGCCCCTCCGTCGGGCCCTGCGTCCCGACCTGCAGGCCGTCCTGAGCGCCGCCCCGACCGGCCGCGACCCCGTCCCGACAGGAGACGACAGCCATGAGCCCCACTCCTCGCCGCCCGTCCATGGGTGATGTCGCCGCCCGCGCCGGCGTCTCCTACCAGACCGTCTCCCGGGTGCTCAACGAGCCCGAGATCGTCCGTCCCG
>JAKDNE010000272.1 GCA_030451965.1 Brachybacterium sp.
GCGCGGGTGCGGGGTTGGCTGGGGGCGCCGAGGGGTGGTGGGGGTGGGTGGGGGGCCGCGGCCCGCTGGGGAGGCGCTGGATCAGCCCTCCACCCAGGAGGCGGGGACGAGCAGGTCGCCGAGCACGAGCGAGGCGGCGAACAGAGCCGTCAGCAACAGGCCGTACAGAGCCACCCGGGTGCCGGCCTTCATCAGACTCGGACCGCCGAGTAGCCGGCCTCGGACACGGCGGCGAGCACCGCTGCCTCGTCCACTCCCTGCTCTGCGGAGACGCTGAGCAGACCGGTCTCGTGGCTGACCTCGACGACCTGGACGCCGGCGATCTCGCCGACCTCCTCGCGCACGGACATCTCGCAGTGGCCGCAGGTCATGCCCGTCACCTGGAATTCGGTGGTGGTCGCGCTCATCGGGGCTCCTTCGTCGCTGGTTCTATACCCTAGAGGGGTATCCGTTCCCTTCAGTTATACCCCCGAGGGGTAAAGGTGTGCAAGGGAGGTGAGGGTACGGCTCATGGGTGTCGCCCGTCACAGGAGAGTGCTTCCATGGGGATATGGACATCGATGCGATCACCACCATCCGACACGAGGCGGACCGGCTGGCCACCGCTCTGACGCTCACCGACCGCGGCCAGCAGGTCCCCACCTGTCCGAAATGGACCGCCGACGATCTGCTGTGGCACCTCACCGAGGTCCACGAGTTCTGGGCAGAGATCCTGGCCACCGGCGCCACCACCGAGGACGAGGTGATGGCGATCGAGGCTGCGAAGACGGCGCGCCCCGAAGAATGGCAGGCCCTGCTGGAGAGGCGAGCCGCCGCGACCGAGGCGCTGCTCGCCCAGCTGGAGGCGAAGACGGACGAGGAGCCCGCCTGGTTCTGGTTCTCCGAGCAGCAGGACGTCGGCACCACCCGACGCATGCAGACCCACGAGGCGACCGTCCACCGGGTGGACGCCGAACTGACGGCGGGCCGCTCTGTCAGCTCGATCGACCCCCGCATCGCCGCCGCGGGACTCGACCACGTGCTGGAGGTGATGTGGCCGGCCGCCTACGAATGGATCCCCGACTGGGCCACCCTCACCCCGGTCGCCGCGGTCGAGGTCCGTCCGCAGGGAGGCTCGGCGCGATGGCTCGGGATCAGCCGCTGGAGCGGCACCCGACCGCGTGACGGGCAGGAGTTCGACGTCCCCGTCGGTCGGCTGCTGGACGGCCCTCCCGCCGCCGAGCTGCCTCGGGCCGGTGCCGGCGGCTCCGCCGTCGCCCTGTGCCTGTGGGCGTGGGGGCGGGAGCAGGCCCTGGACCACCTCGCGGAGGGTGCAGAGACGGTCCGCATCCAGGGGGATCCGGAGGCGATCACCGCGCTGGAGGCGCTGATCGCCGAGGGTCATGGCTGATCGCGCAGCCGGCCGGGGCGTGCGCGGGGAAGCCCGGCTGGACGTCGGCCGTCGCGGTGGCCTTCACCGACGCGGGACGAGCACCACCGGCGCATGCGCCCAGCCGCCCACCGGGGCGACCTCCCGCTCACCGGCCGTCGGCGCCGGCCGCACCTCCGCCACGGCGAGCAGTTCCTGCATCGCGACCACCAGCTCCAGGGTCGCCAGGGGCCGGCCGGGACACACATGCTTGCCGATGCCGTAGACCAGGTTCTGGGCGGCATTGCCCTCGGGATCGACGTCGTCGGGATCGGGGACGACCCGCTCATCGCGGTTGACCGAGGTCCAATGGATCAGCACCCGTTCGCCCGCGCCGATCTCCTGCCCCGCGAGGGTCACCGGGCAGGTGGTCACCCGCCGGTTCGAGACGAAGGGATCATCGATCCGCAGCAGCTCGTCGACGATCGCTGCGGCTTCGTCGAACGAGCCGATGCGCAGTCGCTCGGCGAGCTCGGGGGCAGGGGCCACTGCGGTCAGCAGCACGCCGATGCACAGGGCGATGGACCCCAGATCCCCGCCGGTCCAGTTGCGCAGGATCGAGACGACCTCCTCGTCATCCAGCGCGCGCTCCCCTGACCCGGGGACCTCGGGATCCGGCAGCGGCACCCGCACCTGCGTCAATTCGGTGGTCAGATCCTCAGGGGCGTCTGCGCCGAGCGCCCGGCGGGGTGCGACGACGGAACGGATGATCGAGTCGAAGCGCTCGGCGACCTCCGTGGTCCGGGCGAGCTCCCCGGAGCGGGAGGCCTGATGGTTGTCGACCATCCACTGCAGCAGCTCCGGCTCGAGCCGGAGGGGCCAGCCGAGCCATGCGGTCTGGGCCCGGACCGCGAAGACGGCTCCCAGCGCCGAGACCGCGTCGATCTCGGTGCCGGCAGCGCCGACGTCGGCGAGCAGCTCCTCCAGCAGATCCGCGGCGACCGTCCGGACGGTCGGCTCGAGGGCCTCCATCCGCTCCTCGCTGAAGAACGGGTCGGTCACAGCCCGGAACGCGGCATGCTCTCGGCCATCCAGTCCGTTGGGGATCTGCAGGAACCGGGAGACCGCGGAGGAGAACGTCCCGTGGTCGGTCGCGACCGCCACCGCTTCCTCGTGCCCGAGCACCACCCAGGTCCCCTGAGGGGTTCTCGCCAGCGGCGCCTCAGCACGCTGCTCGTCGGTCGCAATGCGGGGCTCGAGGCCGGCGGGGTCGAAGATCGGAATGCTCATCCCTTCACCGTAGGACGGGTTGTGGCGCGACGGCCGGGACGTCTCGCGGCCGGCACCGGCCCTCGAGCAGGTGCACGAGGGTGGTGATCGCGAAGAAACGCGACCAGTGGAGATGGCGATGCGGCCGCCCGGATCACGACCCGAGGGGCCAGTTGTCCCGTACTTCAGCACCGCCCTCGACGACGTGCTCGCTGGCTCCCGGAAGGTTGGTCCAGGAGTCCTGCGGCCGATAGCCCAGGTCGAGCTGGGTGTTGGTGAGCGCCCAGCGGCGGTTGGGGTTGTTGGAGATCGCGTAGTACAGACCGAAGGTCACCTCGGCCTCGATCGCGCTCCGCACCACCCGGGTGCAGTCGCCGGGGCTGAGCCACATGGCGCGCAGGATGTCCTCCTTCGCCGCGAGCGGATCATCGGTGAACCAGCCGATGCGCAGGTTGATCACCTCCAGGCCGTACTCGTCGTGGTAGAACCGTCCGAGCGCCTCGCCGAAGATCTTCGAGACGCCGTACAGGGAGTCTGCCCGGGGCAGCTGATCGGGGTAGACCGGCCACTCCTCGTAGCGGTCGTACATGCCCATCGCATGGTTGGAGGAGGCGAGCACCACGCGGCGCACTCCGGCGTCGCGGGCGGCCTCCAGCACATTGCGCACCCCGATGAGGTTCGCCTCCAGGACGGGCTCCCAGGCGGATTCCGGTGAGGAGGCGCCGGCCATGTGGACGACCGTGTCGATGCCCTCCATGAGGGCTCGCACCTCGTCGTACACCCCGAGCTCGGCGGTCCTGAGCTCGACCCCCTTGGGGGCGAGGTCCTGGCTGCGATCGTGCAGCACGAGGTCGTACTCAGGGGCGAGTGTCGTGGCGAGGTGGGAGCCGACGCCTCCGGCGGCTCCGGTGATCAGTACGCGTCGTGTCGTGGTCGAGTCCGTCATGCCCCCAGTATGTGCCCGCGGTCACTGACGGCGGAGGACTTCGCCCATCACCGCGAGGTGGGATCCGATGGCGAGGCCACGAGGCGCGGTGCGGCGGCGTCAGGGGGTGGGTTCCTCGACGCCGGAGGAGCCCGTGGAGCGAGGACGGATCTCGTCGCGCAGGCGCTCCATACGGGCATCGAGCTCGGCAGCGACCCGGGCGGCGTCATCCAGCTCGCTGCGCAGCGGAGCCGGGAGGTTCTTGCGGTACTTGTAGGACAGCTTGTGCTCGGTGCTGGCCCAGAAGTCCATCGCGATCGTGCGCAGCTGCAGCTCCACCGGCACCAGCTCGGTGTGCCCGGAGAGGTACACCGGCACCTGGACGATCACGTGCAGCGAGCGGTACCCGTTGGGCTTCGGTGCGGCGATGTAGTCCTTGACGGTGAGCACCTCGAGGTCCTTCTGCCGGCTGAGCATGTCCGCTATCCAGTAGACGTCGGAGACGAAGCTGCAGGTGATCCGGATCCCGGCGATGTCCATGACGCGCTCACGGATCGCGGGGATGGTCATGTCGCCGCCCGTGCGCACCGCCTTCTCGATGAGGCTCTCGGTGGACTTCAGCCGGGTGCGGACGTGCTCGATCGGGCTGTACTCGTGGAGCAGCTCGAACTCGCGTCGCAGGATGTCGACCTTCGTGCGCACCTCGTCGATCCCGAACTGGTAGTGCATCAGCAGCGTGGTGAGCTCGTGATGGACCCGGCGCATCCGCGCGGCCAGCTCCTCCGGGTCGGCATCGGGGCGGATGAGCTGCTCCTGCTGCGCGGCCACGAGGGACGTGACCACCTCCGCCGTGTCGGTGTCCGTCGGGGCGGACTCATCCGATGCCGTGTCGTCCATGTCGCGGTGTTCCTTCCGGGGAGGGCAGGACCTTCCACGATGCCAGAGACGGCTGGGGA
>JAKDNE010000273.1 GCA_030451965.1 Brachybacterium sp.
GTGCGCTCGCCGTCCCGCCCCCTACCCGTCCCGACACGCAGCGGGTCTACTCGGACCTGGGGATGATCGTGCTCGGTCGTGTCCTCGAGGTCGTCTCCCGTCAGCCGCTGCCGGAGCTGATCCGCACCCTCGTGCTGGAACCGGTGGGCGCCTCCGACGTCACTGCCGGCACCCCGGCACCGGACCGACCCACCCTCACCGGCGGCGCAGGGGACAGGATCGAACAGCAGATGGTGGCCACCGGCATCCCCTACGACACCGGGGTCGACGGGTCCGGATTCTCCTGGCGCACCGCGCCGGTGCGCCGCGAGATCGGTGACGGCAACGCGCACCACGCCTGTGGGGGCACGGCCGGTCACGCCGGCTGGTTCGCGGGGGTCGACGGTCTGCTGGCCGTCGCCTCGGCGCTCGCTGACCCGACGGTGCTGGGCGTCGATGACCGCCTGACCAGTGCACTCGGGGACCAGATCGACGACGGGCAGGGCCTGGGGGTGCGCCGATACCGGATCCCATGGTGCGGCGAGCGACGTACCTTCCTCGGTCACCCCGGCTTCACCGGCGCCTTCGTCGCCGCTGCGCCGGCGACCGCGAACGCCCCCGCCGTCCGGATCGCCCTGCTCGACAACCGCCTGCACGGGGCGTCCCCGGAGGGGAGCCGCCCCCTTCTCGACGTCGAACACCTGGGGAGCACCGTGATGTCGCGACTCGACACCGCACTGTCCCTCGAAGGAGGACTGCGATGACCCCGGATCCCCTGCTGAGCGTCAGAGATCTCCACGTCAGCTTCCGCACCCCGACCGGGCCGCTCGAGGCGGTCTCGGGGGTCGGCTTCGACCTGGAGGCTGGCGAGACGCTGGCGATCGTCGGCGAATCCGGGTCCGGCAAGTCCACGATCGCCTCGTGCCTGAACCGGCTCCTCGCCGAGAACGGGCGGATCACGTCCGGCACCCTCACCTTCGAGGGCCGCGACCTGGTCACCCTCCCGGAGAGGGAGCTGGTCGGGCTCCGCGGGACCGGCATCGGGCTGGTCCCGCAGGACCCCATGTCGAACCTGAACCCGGTCCACACCATCGGGGCGCAGATCCTCGAGGCACTGGAGGTGCATGGCAAGGCCTCCGGGGCCACCGGCCGACGGACGGTCGTCGACCTGCTCGGCCAGGTGGGCATCCCGGACGCCGAGCGTCGCTACCGCCAGTACCCGCACGAGTTCTCCGGCGGCATGCGCCAGCGGGCACTGATCGCGATGGGGCTGGCCTGCGAGCCCCGCCTGCTGATCGCCGACGAGCCCACCAGCGCCCTGGACGTCACCGTCCAGCGCCGCGTGCTGGACATGCTCGAGGAGCACACCCGTCGCCTCGGCGCGGCGGTCGTGCTCATCACCCATGATCTCGCCCTGGCCGCAGAGCGCTCCGACCGGGTGCTGGTGATGCACCGGGGGCGGATCGTCGAATCCGGGCCAGCCGCACAGATCCTCTCCGCACCCCAGCACGAGTACACCCGCCGCCTGGTGGCGGCCGCGCCCAGTCTGAGCACGACCCCCCTGATGACCCTCACCGAGACGGAGGAGCGCAACGGGCAGGAGGCCGACGGGCCCGCCTCTGCTTCTCCTGCTTCCGGCGCCGGATCCCGGATCCTGATGGAGATGGAGAGCATCGGGAAGTCCTACCGCCTGCGGGGCACTGCCCGTAAGGACCGCTTCTGGGCGGTGCGGGACGTCTCCCTGCGCATCCCTGCGGGGCGCACTGTCGCCATCGTGGGGGAGTCGGGATCGGGCAAGACCACCGCCGCCACTCTCCTGCTCGGTCTCGAGCCGGCCAGTGAAGGCAGCATCCGTCTGGACGGGAGGGACCTGAGGACACTTCGCGGTCGTGAACTGTTCGCCGCCCGCCGTCGCGTGCAGCCGGTGTTCCAGAACCCGTATGCCTCCCTCGACCCGCGGTACACGGTGGCCAGGTCCATCGCCGAGCCGCTGCGGGTGCACCGCATCGGTGACGCCGCTTCCCGTCGGGCCCGGGTGCAGGAGCTGCTCGAGCAGGTCGCTCTGCCGGCGGAGCATGCCGACCGGCTGCCGCACGAACTCTCCGGCGGGCAGCGCCAGCGGGTGGCCATCGCGCGGTCCCTCGCCCTCGAGCCCGAGCTGGTGGTGCTCGACGAGGCCGTCTCGGCGCTGGACGTGGTGGTGCAGGCGCAGATTCTGGAGCTCCTCGTCGAGCTGCAGGAACGACTGGGCCTCAGCTACCTGTTCATCAGCCATGACCTCGCGGTCGTCAACCAGATCGCTCATGACGTCCACGTGATGCGCCGCGGCTCGATCGTCGAATCGGGCTCACCGGAACAGATCTTCTCCGACCCCCAGAAGGAATACACCCGGGAGCTCATCGCAGCGATCCCCGGGAGGTCCTACGGGAACGACCGCAGCCGCGGCACGCAGGCGTGACCCCGCCCGCGCCGCCGCAGAAGATGCGGTGGTGGATGACCGGGGTCCGTCGGGCGCCGCCCACGGATCGCCGCAGGTGATCGGCGTGATCAGCCGAGGACGGGGCGCAGCTCGAGCCATTCGTGGATCGGCTCCCCGTCCTTCCCGGGCTCCGCGGAGAGCTCAGCAGCGAGCTCCACGGCCCGGGCATGGTCGGCCACGTCGATGATCATCCAGCCCGCGACCAGGTCCTTCGCGTCGAGGGCGGCAGAATCGGTGAGCGGTGGCCTGCCCACGCCGTCGTACCGCACGAAGGTGCCCTGGTCGGACAGCGCCAGGGAGTCGACGAACTCACCGCTCTCGCGCAGCCGATCGGCGAAGTCCTCCATGTACTGCAGGTGATCGGCGACGTCGCGCTCGGACCACTGATCCATCGGGACGTCGTTCACGCCGGCTGGGGCGCCTCGGTAATGCTTCAGGAGCACGTACTTGGCCATGAGGGGCCTCCTCGGGGACGGGCCACCCATTCTCATCCGGTCCGTCGGCGAAGGGAACACCCGCGGAGCGCCGATGGGGTCCGTGGGGTCAGGACCGACCGTGGTACTCGATGACCTCGTCGAGGATGTCGATGGTGTCGAGCTGTCGCGTGATCTCCTGCTGCAGGCGGGACCGGTGCTCGCGCAGCGTGGTCACCAGATCGTCGGTGCGATGCTCCTCGTCGACCAGTCCGGGCAGCACCGGCCGGATCTCGGTGCTGGTGAGCCCGGCGGCGAACAGCCGCTGGACCAGGGCGACCCGGTTCACGGCCTCCCGGCCGTACCGTCGGTGCCCCGCCGGGGTGCGGCGGGTCGACAACAGACCCTGCTCCTCGTAGTACCGCAGGGATCGAGGACTCACACCGGTGTGAGAGGAGAGCTCCCCGATGCTCAGGAGCGACTGCGGAGCAGACCTCACATGGGTGGCAATGACGGACATACCCGCAGTCTAGGGAGCAGAGCGCCCCGGATCGGGGAACCTCCCATGCGTGTCAGGCCAGGGGGTTGGGCTGCAGGGGCAAGGCCTCGACGATGGGGTGGTCCTTGTCGATCACGCCCATCTTCGCGGCGCCGCCGGGGGCTCCCAGATCGTCGAAGAAGTCGACGTTGGCGTCGTAGTACTCGGCCCACTGGTCGGGGGTGTCGTCCTCGTAGAAGATCGCCTCGACCGGGCACACCGGCTCGCAGGCACCGCAGTCCACGCATTCGTCGGGCTGGATGTAGAGCATCCGATTGCCCTCGTAGATGCAGTCCACGGGGCATTCGTCCACGCAGGCGCGATCCTTCACGTCCACGCACGGCAGGGCGATCACGTAGGTCATGGGGAGGTCCTTCCTGTGGCGTCTGTCAGGAGCGTAGGATCTCAAGCGTACTTGAGGTCAAGACGTGACCGGGAGGAGGCGGGCGTGAACCCTGCGCATGAGCCCGACGAGCTGCTGACCATCGGCGAGATGAGTCGCCGGACCGGGGTGGCGGCCTCTGCGCTGCGCTACTACGAGGAGCTGGGCCTGGTGGGCTCGGTGCGCACCGCCGGCAACCAGCGCCGCTACCCCCGCCACATGCTGCGGCGCGTCTCGCTGATCTCGGTCGCCAAGCGGCTGGGCATGCCGCTGTCCGACGTCAAGGATGCGTTCGGTGAGGTCCCGATGGAGAGCACGCCCTCGCATGCCGACTGGCAGCGGGCCTCGCGCCGGTGGAAGAAGAAGCTCGAGGAGCGGCGGAGCGCGATCGAACGGCTCGAGAACGAGCTCACCGGCTGCATCGGCTGCGGCTGTCTCTCGCTGAAGGCCTGCGCACTGCTGAATCCCGATGACGCCCTCGCCGCGACCGGTGCCGGTCCGCGTCGGCTCGAGGTCGCCGCCGAGGACGAGGAGTTCGCCGGTGACGAACAGTGATGAACCGCGTTGACCTCAAGGACGCTTGACGTTCTATGGTCAAGACATTCATCGCACCCCTACCCCACGAAAGGACCGACGATGGCTGAGTACACGCTTCCTGATCTCGATTACGACTACGGGGCGCTGGATCCTTCGATCT
>JAKDNE010000274.1 GCA_030451965.1 Brachybacterium sp.
GCGCCTGAGGGCTGGGCGTCCGCTCCGGCTCAGCGATCCAGCGTGGTGACCTCGACCGTGAAGCACTGGCGCGGGCCCTTGTCCCCGCGTCCGGCGCGCCAGCCCACGCAGCGGACCGCGCCCTCCTCCGGGTCGTCCTCGTAGGCGACCAGGACGGTGCTGGGCAGCGTCACCGGTGCGTCGAAGGACACGTCCCAGCGCAGCGGCCGCGAGAGGTCCGCACGGGACTCCGTGAAGGCCCTCGAGGCGGTGTACATGCCGTGCGCGATGGCGCGGGGGAACCCGAAGGCCTTGGCCGAGACGGCCGAGAGGTGGATGGGGTTCACGTCCCCGGAGACCGCGGCGTAGCGACGGCCGGTGTCCGCCGGCAGCGTCCAGCGGCCCGTCGGGCGCGGCGGCTCGAAGTCCCGGCGGTCCGAAGAGGCCCCTGCGGCCGACGGTGCGGTGCCGGACGGCTCCCCGGCCGCTGGGGCCTCGCCCCGCACCAGGTAGGTGGAGACGTCGGTGGCGATGATCTCGCCGTCCTCGCCGAGGATGGTCGAGACGGCCTCGAAGGTGCGGCCCTTGCGATGCGGGCGCAGGTCCCGCACCCGGCACTCGACGTCGACCAGCTCACCCACCTGCACCGGCCGGTGCTGGAGCACCTGGTTGCGCAGGTGCACCAGCCCCAGCAGCGCGAACGGGAAATCTCGACGGGCCATCAGCGCGAGCGAGAGGGGGAAGGCGAGCACGTGGAGGACCCCGGGATGGACCAGGTCGGTGGCCGGGCCGCCCATCAGGTGGTCGAAGTCGCGAGCGCGCTCGGCATCGATCCTCACCCTGCGCACCCGGTAGGCGAGCTGCGGCAGCACCGGCTCTCCACCGCTCTTGGGTCCGCGACGGGTCCCGCGACCGGAGCGGGGATCCAGCGCCGCGGCGTAGATCGCCGGGAAGGAGGGGAGGTCGGCGAGGTCCTTGATCTGCTCCACCGACGGGTCGGCGGGGGCCGTGCCTGCGCTGCGGGACATGGCGCTCACTTCCCCACCATGTTCTGACCGCACACGCGCAGCGTCTCGCCGCGGATCCCGCCCGCCTCGTCGGAGCACAGGAAGGCGATCGCCTCGGCGACGTCGACCGGTAGTCCGCCCTGCTGGAGGGAGTTGAGCCGGCGCGCGACCTCGCGGGTCAGCGCCGGCATCTTCGCGGTCATCTCGGTCTCGATGAAACCGGGGGCGACGGCGTTGGCGGTGCCGTCGAGGGCCTCGAGCCTCGCGGAGAGCGCATCGACGAAGGCGATCACCCCGGCCTTCGATGTCGCGTAGTTCGTCTGCCCGCGGTTGCCGGCGATCCCGCTGGTGGAGGCCAGCGACACCACGCGCGGCTGCTCACCGAGCACGTCCCCGGCGTCGATCAGTGCCTCGGTGAGGGTGATCTGGCTGCTGATGTTCACCGCGAGGACAGGGTCCCAGCGGTCCGGGGTCATGTTGGCCAGCAGCTTGTCGCGGGTGATGCCGGCGTTGAGGACCACCGCGTCCAGGGTCAGGCTCCGGTCGCGGAGGAAGGAGACCAGGCGCTCGCCGGCTCCCTTCGAGGTGACGTCCAGCTGGATCGGCACCGCGCGCAGCTCGTTGGCCAGGCGCGAGAGCTCCGTGCCGGCGCCGGGGACGTCCAGCACCACGAGCTGGGCGCCGTCGGCCGCGAGCGTGCGCGCGATCGAGGCTCCGATGCCGCGGGCCGCCCCGGTGACCAGTGCGGTGCGGCCCGCCAGTGGCAGCGAGCGGTTCTCGGTCGCGCTGCCGGCCTCGCTGGAGACGGTGAGGAACTGTCCGGTGACGAAGGCGCTGCGCGCGGAGAGGAAGAAGCGCAGGGCGCCGATCGCGGCCGGGGCGTCCAGCGCCACGCCGTCCTCGACCATGACACCGTTGGCCGTCGCGCCACCGCGCATCTCGTGGGCGAGGGAGCGCAGGAAGCCCTCGACGCCGCCGCGGGCCGCGGCCCGGGCCGGGTCCGGGTCCCCGGCCGGACGGGGGATCGTGACCACTCTCGCGCCGGGGGCGAGGGAGCGCATCGCACCGGCCAGCGGCAGCATGATCGGGCCGATCTCCGCCGGGGAGGAGATCTCGTCGAGCACCACGATCACGGAGCCGACGCGGCGGAGCTCCTCGAAGCGGCGGCGCACATCAGCGCCCTCCTCCAGGAGCAGATGAGCGATCCGGTCGGCACCGGCGGAGTCGCCGAGCACCACGACCGGGCCGAGCACCGGCTCGGGCCGGCCCTCACGGCGCAGGAGCCGTGAGGGTCGGGGCAGGCCCAGCTGCTTGGCCAGGGCCCCGCCGGGGGCGGAACGGATGAAGCGGGTGTAGGCATCGGTCATGGGGACCTCCGGGTCGAGAGTGCGGTCGCGGGCGGCGGGGATGCTGGTCCCGGGTCAGTCGGTGACGGACTCGAGCAGCACGACGGTGCCCTGCCCAGCGGCCGCGCACACCGAGATCAGGCCGCGCTGGACGATCCCGGTCTCCTTCGCCCGCTCGTGCAGGAGCTTGGCCAGGGTTGCGACCAGACGGCCACCGGTGGCGGCGAAGGGGTGGCCGGCGGCGAGGGAGGAGCCGGCGACGTTGAGCTTGGCGCGGTCGATGCTGCCGAGCGCTCCGCCGCGGCCCAGGCGCTCCCGGCAGAACTCCTCGGACTCCCAGGCCTTCAGGGTGGCCAGCACCGTGGAGGCGAACGCTTCATGGAGCTCGTAGAAGTCCAGATCCTGCAGGGCCAGGTCGTTGGCGTCCAGCAGTTCGGGCACCGCATAGGCCGGGGCCATCAGCAGGCCCTCCTCGCCGTGCACGAAGTCCACCGCGGCGCTGCGGGCGTCCACCACGCGGGCGAGCGGGGTCAGTCCCTTCTCGGTGGCCCAGTCGGCGCTGCCCAGCAGCACCGAGGAGGCACCGTCGGAGAGCGGGGTGGAGTTGCCGGCGGTCATGCTCGGCTCGGCGACCTGCGGGGACTTCGTGCCGAAGACGGGCTTCAGCGAGCCGAGCTTCTCCAGCGTGGAATCGGGGCGCAGGTTCTGGTCCCGGGAGAGGCCGCGGTAGCCGGTGACCAGATCGTCGAAGAAACCGGCGTCGTAGGCGGCGGCGAGCTTCTGGTGCGAGGCGAGCGCGAGCTCGTCCTGGGCCTCACGGGTGATGCCCCACTCGGCGGTGGTCTGCGCCTGGTGCTCGCCCATGGACAGGCCGGTGCGCGGCTCGCCGTTGCGGGGCGGGACCGGTGCGAGGTCGGCGGGCCTGATCGTGCTGAACGCTGTGATCCGCTGCATCGCGGTCTTCGCGGCGAAGGCGCGGTGCAGGATCCGGCGCAGCCGCGGGGTGACCTCGATCGGGGAGTCCGACGCCGAGTCCACGCCGCAGGCGATGCCGGAGTCGATCTGGCCGAGCTGGATCCGGTTGGAGACGTGGATCATGGTCTCGAGGCTGGTGGCGCAGGCCTTGGACATGTCGATCGTGGGGGTGCGCGGGTCCAGCGGGGTGCCCAGCGCGCTCTCGCGGGTGAGGTTGAGGTCCCCGGCGAGCTTCAGCACGGCACCGCCGGCGACCTCGCCGAGCTTCTCGCCCTGCAGGCCGAACCGGGCCACCAGACCCTCGAGGGTCGCGGTGAGCATGTCCTGATTGGAGATGCCCGTGTAGGGGCCGCCGGAGCGGGCGAAGGGGATCCGGTTGCCGCCGAGGATCAGGGCGTCGCGCGGGACGTCGGGATGGGTCACTGTGTGCACCTCTTCGTGGTCACTGCGGGGTCGTGGTCACTGCGGGAGATCACGGCTCTGCAGGGTGGGAGTACTGCGGGACGGAAGTTCTGCGGGAGCGGGCGTCGGATGAACGCCGTTCCCTGAGAAGACTTTACATAGAACCGGGAGTACTTGATACCCTAGGTTCTGTGAACGCGACGACGCAAGCCCCCGTGGACGGCCGATCGGCCCGCTGGGCCCGCCACCGGGAGGAGAGGCGGGCCGAGCTGCTCGACGTGGCCCGCCACCTCATCCACGAGCAGGGCCCCGACGTGACGATGGAGGACATCGCTGCGGCCTCCGGCACCTCGAAGTCCATCGTCTACCGGTACTTCGAGGACAAGGCGCACCTCCAGCGAGCGCTGGGCCGCAGCATCCTGTCCACGATGCACGCCAAGCTGCTGGAGGAGATGCACTCGCTGGAGGCCGATGTCGGCCGCGAGGCGGGGGCCGACGAACGCATCCACGCGATGATCCGCGCCTACGTCGAGACCGCGCAGCGCTCCCCCGGCGTGTACCGCTTCGTCACCCGGCCCAGTGATGGGCTGAACCACTTCCTGGCCGCCGTATCGCGCCTGGTGGCGACGTTCCTGCCGGCCGACATCCCCGCTCCGCAGGTCTGGGCCCACGGCGCCGTGGGCTTCGTCGAGCGGGCGGTCGACACCTGGATGACCTCCCAGGAGACGGCCTCCCGGATGACCGACGAGCGCGGGTCCGCCGAGGCGGGGGACATCGAT
>JAKDNE010000275.1 GCA_030451965.1 Brachybacterium sp.
CTGGATCCGTGCACCGAGCTTCTCTGCAGCGGGCCGGGTGAGCCGGGCGCGAGCCTCGGGCTCGGGACGGGGCGAGGGGATCTCGGGCGGCGGGGTGCGGGTCATCATGGCCTCCAATGGACGTCGACTCTGATCGTCGATCTCAGTCCATCAGAGGGGTGTGACAGCTGACGCGGCGCGCCGGGTCAGGCGTGCGCGGTGCGGGCGACCTTCCGCAGCTCGCTCCCGGTCACGCTGGCGTCCGCCGCCAGGATCTGTGCAGGAGTGCCCTGGGCGACGATCCGTCCGCCCTTGTCACCGGCGCCGGGACCCATGTCGATCACGTGGTCGCTCTGGGCGATCACGCGCTGATCGTGCTCGACCACGACCACGGTCTGACCCGCGTCCACCAGCCGGTTCAGCTCGCCGACCAGCAGATCCACGTCGGCCGGATGCAGCCCCGAGCTGGGCTCGTCCAGCAGGTAGACGCTGTGCCCGCGCACGGTGCGCTGCAGCTCGGTGGCCAGTTTGATCCGCTGCGCCTCGCCGCCGGAGAGCTCGGTGGCGGGCTGGCCGAGGGCGAGGTAGCCGAGCCCGATCGCGGCTAGCGCGTCCAGCGCCCGGGAGATCCTCGGATCCTCCGCGAACACGTCCCGGGCGCGCGTCACCGACAGCGACAGCACCTCGGCGATGCTGAGGCCCTGCCAGGTCACCTCGAGGGTCTCGGGGTTGTACCGGGTGCCGTGGCAGCGCGGGCAGGTCGCGTAGGAGCCGGGCAGGAACACCAGCTCCACCTCGATGTGGCCCGTGCCGCTGCATTCGGGGCAGCGGCCCTCGGTGACGTTGTAGGAGAAGCGACCCACGCCCCAGCCGCGCGCTCGCGCCTCGGGGGTGTCCGCGAACAGGCGCCGCACCCGATCGAACAGGCCCGTGTAGGTGGCCAGGCAGGAGCGCGGAGTGCGGCCGATCGGCTTCTGGGTGATGTGCACGAGCCGATCGATGCCCTCGCTGCCCCGCACCTCGCCGTGCCGCACCCGGTCATCCGCGAGGTCGGTGCCGATCTCGGTGCTGATCTCGGAGCCGGCGGACCCGCTCGTCTCGGCCACCGGATCGGGATCATCGGTCACCGTCGTGCGCACGCGCTCGCCGAGCACGGTGCCCAGCGCATGGGTGACCAGGGTGCTCTTGCCGGCCCCGGAGACGCCGGTGACAGCGGTGAACGATCGCAGCGGCAGGCGCAGGTCGATGCCCTGCAGCGTGCGGGTGCGCAGGGCGTCGATCTCGAGCCATCCTCGAGGGCCCCTCACCTCGGCGGACCCGCGCAGGGCGAGCGGGCCGGGCTGCAGATAACGGGCGGTCACCGAGTCCTCTGCCTGGTCGAGGCCTTCGACCACGCCCGAGTAGAGCACCTCACCGCCGTCGGCCCCGGCGCCCGGGCCCACGTCCACGATCCAGTCGGCGTCGGCGACCAGGGTCATGTCGTGCTCGACCAGCAGCACCGAGTTCCCCTCGGAGAGGAAGGAGTCCAGCAGATGCTGGAGCACGCCCTTCTCGCTGGGATGCAGCCCGGCCGAGGGTTCGTCGAGCACGTAGGCCACGCCGAACAGTCCCGAGCGCAGCTGCGCGGCCAGCCGCAGCCGCTGCAGCTCGCCGGTGGACAGGGTCCCGGCCGGACGATCCAGGGCCAGATGCCCCAGACCGAGGCCCACGATGGTGCGCAGCACCGGCAGCACGGTGGGCAGCAGGATCCGCTCCGCCTCCTCCTCGGGGCTGCCCTCACCCTCGGGCAGCGTCTCGAGGCGGGAGGTCAGCGCGGCCAGGAGATCATCCAGCGGCATCGCGGCGAGCTGCCAGATCCGCCGCCCGACGTAGGTCACGCGCAGGGCGTCCGGCCCCAGACGATGCCCTTCGCACAGCGGGCAGGGCGTCACCGAGAAGTGCGTGAGGGCGCGCCGACGGGAGGATTCCGCCTTCGAGGTCGCCACGGTGTCGCGCAGGTACCGCTCGACACTGCGCCACTGCCCCCGGTAGGTGCCGTGGGTCTGGCCCGGTTCGCGCGTCGGATGGACGGTCACCACCGGCTGCTCCTCGGTGTGGAGGATCCACTGGCGGGTCTGCTCCGGCAGGTCGCGCCAGGGGCGATGGACGTCGACGCCGAGGGTGTCGAGGATGTCGCGGAAGTTCTTGCCCAGCCACGCCCCGGGCCAGGCGGCGATCGCGCCCTCGCTGATCGAGAGCGAGGGGTCCGGGACCATCGAGGACTCCGTCGGCTCGCGCAGCACACCTGCCCCGTGACAGCGGGGGCAGGCGCCGTCCGGGGTGTTCGGCGAGAAGAAATCTGAGGTCAGGCGACCGCTGGGGAGCGCAGAGTCCTTCTCGAGCACATCGGCGGGATGGTCCCCGGCCCGCGAGTACAGCAGGCGGATCGCGTTGGAGAGGTTCGTGGTGGTGCCGACGGTGGAGCGGGCCCCGCCCGCGGAGGTGCGCTGCTCGAGGGCGACGGTGGGCGGCATCCCGGTCACCGCCTCGACCTGAGGATCCACGGCGCTGCCGATCAGCCGTCGGGCGAACGGCGCGACCGATTCGAGATAGCGGCGCTGGGACTCACCGTGGATCGTGCCGAAGGCGAGGGAGGACTTCCCGGATCCGGAGACGCCCGTGAAGGCGACCAGTCGACCGCGTGGAAGATCCACCTCCACCTCCCGCAGGTTGTGCAGACGTGCTCCGCGCACGTGCACGTAGCCGTCATCGCCACCGGTCAGGGAGAGGTCGGGGAGGTCCATCCGGCCAACCTAGCAAGCGCCGATCTCACGACAGCGCAGCGCGCGAGCGCGGGTGGGGGGAGAATAGGCCCATGACCTTCTTCCAGGAGCTCTGGTTCCAGATCGGGGCGTCGCCTGCCGGTGCGCTGGGCGTGCTCATCGCGAGCATCGTGCTGTACCTGGTCTTCACGCTGATCCTGCAGATCGCCGGGCCGCGCCTCAGCGCGAACCCGTCGATGCTGAGCTTCGCGGTGATGGCACTGCTGGGGTCCCTCGTCGCCCGTGCCATCCTCGGCAACACCCCGACGCTGGTGGGCGGCCTGATCGCCGTGTCCACCCTGCTGGTGCTCGAGTACCTCCTGGGCAGTCTGCGGCCCGGGTTCGATCGCGTCTTCGCTCGGCGTGGGCCTCGGCCGACGGTGGTGATGGTCCACGGTCACGTGCTGCGCTGGCAGCTGCACCATCTGGGGCTGCGCGAGGCGCAGCTGCTCACGCTGCTGCGGCGGGGCGGGGTGCGCCGCGTGATCGACACCGACCTGGTGATCCTCGAGCCGCGCGGAGGCCTGACCATCGTGCGTCGGGGCGAGAAGATCGATGAGCGCCTGGTGCGTGGTGTGCGCGGTGCGGGGATCATCCCCCGCTCGCTGACGTACTGATCCCCGGCCCCGCCCCGGCGGCACAGCGCCACGCGCTCCGGCCCTGCACCTCAGAGGGTGCAGGGCCGGATGTCGGTGAGGGAGTGTGGACTCAGGCGAGCGAGGCCGTGAGCGTGATGTCCACGCCGGCCAGCGCCTTCGAGACCGGGCAGCTGCTCTTGGCCTCTGCGGCCAGGCGCTGGAAGTCGGCGTCCTCGATCCCGTCGATCTTCGCGGTGACGCTCAGCGCGATCCCGGTGATCCCGCCTTCGGCGATGTTGAAGGTGACCGCGGCAGAGGTGTCCACCGAGGTGGGCGGGGTGTCGTTCTCGGCGAGCATGTTCGAGAACTGCATCGAGTAGCAGGCGGCGTGCGCGGCCCCCAGCAGCTCCTCGGGGGAGGTGGTGCCCTGGGCGGCCTCCTCCGAGCGGGCCTTCCAGTTCAGATCGAACGTGCCGAGCTGGGAGGTCTCCAGGGTGGTGGTCCCGGAGCCCGAGAGCAGATCGCCCTTCCAGGCGGTGGATCCGGTGCTGACGACAGGGCGGGGCATAGTGGCTCCTTCGATCGGCGGTCGCCCCCGCGCAGCCGCGAAGGGCGCTTGCTCCCCACCGTAGTCCCGGCACGGGGATCGGGGGAGGGGTCCTTCGTCCCGCCCGCGGGGAAGGCCGGAGGCCTCCCGGGCACCATCCAGCTGTCGGCGGGTCAGAGCAGACCGAGGCGCTGGACCGCGTCACGCTCCTCGACCAGCTCGGCCACCGAGGCATCGATCCGACCCCGGGAGAAGTCGTCGATCTCCAGGCCGTGGACGATCTCCCACCGCCCCCCGGACGAGCGCACCGGGAACGAGGAGATCAGCCCTTCCGGCACCCCGTAGGAGCCGTCCGAGACGACTCCGGCGGAGGTCCAGCGGCCCTCGGGGGTGCCGTGCGTCCAGTCGTGGATGTGGTCGATCGCGGCATTCGCCGCCGAGGCGGCCGACGACGAGCCCCGCGCGTCGATGATCGCTGCTCCGCGCTCGGCCACGGTGGGGATTAAGGTGTCCGTGATCCCGGCCGGAGCGTCCCCCACCGCGGTGGCCGGTCGACCGGCCACCG
>JAKDNE010000276.1 GCA_030451965.1 Brachybacterium sp.
GCCCTGGTCATCCCCGGACTGCCGCTGACCCTGTTCGCCGCCCTGATGCTGCTGCCGTTGATCGCGGTCTCGGCGGCGCTGTCGATCATCTGGGTGGGCGTGCTCCTGATCCCGCCGACGCTGACGCTCGCCTCCGCCTGGGCCCGGCTGGACCGTGCCCGGCTGCGCCGCTGGGGCATCGAGATCACCGCGCCCACGTACCGGCCCCGCGGGCAGGGCGCCACCGGCATGCTGCGCCTTATCACCGACTCCCGTCGCTGGCTCGACCTGGCCTTCGAGGCGGTGATCGCCCTGCCGGTGAGGGTGCTGACCGCCGGGGTCACGATCGCCTGGATCGTCGGCGCCGCGGGCGGACTGACCTGGTGGGCATGGGGGCCCCTGCTGCCGGAGCGGAACGACGTCCTGCCCGGCCAGTGGGCGCTGATCATGGTCGTCGGCCTGGTGCTCGCGCTCTCCTTCCCCGCGATGGTGCACGCCCTGGCGCTGCTCGACGTCGTGGTCACCGCGCCCCTGCTCGGCGGGGCGGTGCCCGGCTCCAGCCTGCGCGGAGCGATCCCGGCGCCGCGTTCGGCGGAGGCCGACGCCCGCCTGCGAGAGAGCGCCTGGACCCGGATGACGATCGCCTTCCTGGCGTTCGTGCTGGCGGTCGTGGCGTGGCCGGTCACCGCCACCGTCTACGCAGTGCATCCCGCTCCGGCGATGCTGGTGACGGTCGCGGCCGGGGTCGCCGCCCTGCTCGCGGTGCGCTGGCCCTGGGCCGGGCTGTCGCTGTCGGTGGTGGCCGTCGCGGCGATGATGCTCGTGACCCTCCCTGCCCAGGCCGCGGCACCCTGGCCCTGGCCGGTCACCTCACTGCTCACCCACTGCTTGACCCTGCTCGTGCTGGCGGTGCTGCATCGGTGGTACTGGACCGTCTCCACCTGGTCCGCAGGGGCGATCCTCACCCTCGTCGCGCTGCTGCTGACCGACGCCTCCGTGATGCCGAGCGGCACCCTGCGCGAGGTGATGACCAATGGTGTGGTGCTGCTGGCGGTCAGCGGCGGCGTGGTGCTGCTGGGCATCACGGTGCGGCAGTGGGTCCTGGTCACCGGTCAGGTGGAGCGGGCTCAGACCCTGAGCGCCGAGGAGGTGCGACGCCGCTACGAGCTCGAGGAGCGGGGAAGGATCGCCCGCGAGCTGCACGACGTCGTCGCCCACTCCATGTCCGTGATCACGGTGCAGGCCGGTACCGCGAAGTTCCGTCTGCCCGACCTGGATCCGGGCACCGAGCAGGAGTTCGAGGACATCGCCGCCTCCTCCCGGCAGGCCCTCGGGGAGATGCGCTCGCTGCTGGCGATCCTGCGCACCGACGAGGTCCTCGACGAGGTGCCGATGCCGGGGCTCGAGGACCTTGAGGAGCTGCTGCGCTCCACCCGCGCCTCGGGCGCGACGATCACCTCTGAGGTCTCACCACCGGAGGTGACACCCACCGCGGGCCTGACCGCGTACCGGGTCGTCCAGGAGGGACTGAGCAATGCGCTCCGGCACGCCCACGGGGCTGCGATCCGGGTGCGGGTCGCGCCCTCCGACGGCGCCCTCCTGGCCGAGGTGGTCAACGAGCGGCCCGAGGACCCGCAGAAGTCGATCCCCGGCTCGGGATTGGGACTGGCCGGCACGCAGGAACGGGTCCGAGCCCTCGGCGGCACGGTGGAGGCGGGACCGACGGCCGACGGCGGCTTCGCCGTCACCGCCAGGATCCCGATCACCGACCCCCTACCCCGGTAGGGGGTGCAGGTTCGCTCCCGCGGGGGACGCGCCGGCATCGCCCGGCGCTCTAGCGTCAACGGTATGACCACCACCGCCGCACAGCGCCCCGCGCGCGTCGCCTCCGCACCCCGTGCCCAGGGGCCTCGGGGCGACGCCCAGACCCGGGACTACTTCGAGCTCTCGCAGAGGGTGAAGGACGCCGGGCTGATGGGCCGCAACGTGCGGTCCTACATGGTGCGCACGGCGCTGCTCGCTTTGGCCTTCGTCGGCGCCTTCGTGCTGCTGCTGACGCTGGGGAGCACCTGGTGGCAGCTCGCCGTGGCGGCGCTGTTCGGGATCCTGTTCACCCAGGCCGCGTTCATCGGCCACGACGCCGCGCACCAGCAGGTCTTCGCCTCCGGCCGCCACAACGCCTGGTTCTCCCGCATCATCGGGAACCTCGTGGTGGGGCTGGCCATCGCCTGGTGGACCCGCAAGCACAACAAGCACCACGCGAATCCCAACACCGTCGGCCGTGACGGCGACATCGCCGGTGGCGTGCTGGTGTTCGTGCCCGAGGAGCAGGCCGCCCGCACCGGCTTCATGGCGTGGTTCGCGAAGCGGCAGGGCTGGGCGTTCTTCCCGATCCTGACCCTGTTCGGCTTCGTGCTGCACTACGAGGGGATCACGGCTCTGCTCAAGAACACCCGGGTCAAGCACCGCAAGGTCGAGCTGGCGCTCGTGCTGGTGCGCGTCATCGGCTTCCCGGCGATCGTGCTGGCCACCCTGGGACTGGGCATGGGCGCGGCGTTCCTGGGCGTGCAGATGGCCGTCTTCGGAATCTACATGGGCTCCTCCTTCGCCCCGAACCACAAGGGCATGCCGCTGATCCCCAAGGGCCTCCAGGTCGACTTCCTGCGCCGCCAGATCCTCACCAGCCGCAACATCAAGGGTGGTCTGCTCATGAACTGGGCGATGGGCGGGCTGGACCTGCAGATCGAGCACCACCTGTTCCCCCGCATGCCCTCGGCGAACCTGCGCAAGGCGAAGCCGATCGTCAAGCAGTACTGCGCCGAGCGCGGGATCATCTACACCGAGACGAACCTGCTGACCTCCTACGGGATCATCATCAGGTACCTCAACCGGGTGGGCCTCGGCCATGCCGACCCCATGGACTGCCCGCTGGCGGCGCAGCTGCGCGGAGCCTCCATCTCCTGACCTGCCCCGGAGGCGCCCGCGGTGACCACGCGGGGCGCCCCCGGACCGGCGCGTCTCCTGCGAGGCATGGGGGCAGGCGGTATGGTCGCCCCATACGCCTACCCCTTCACGGGCAGCGCAGCCCCTCTCCGGTGGCCGGTCGGCACGGGGCGTCCGTGGAGGCCGATCCGGCCGGGACCCCACCATGTCTTCCACCCCGCGCTGGTCGCCCGGCGACCAGGTGACCTGGACCTACTACACCCCTCAGCACCCCACCCGCACCGTCCGCCCCGGCACCGTCGTGCTGGACGACGACCGCGGAGTGGTGGTCTGGATCGCGCCCGGCACCGAGGTGCTGCTGCCCGTCCTGGAGACCGGGGCGGCGCTGCGCCGTGCGGGTGACGAGGGCATGTTCACCGCTGCGCGCGTGCAGTCCAAGCAGCTCTGGACCGGCAACGGCATCCTGATGATCGGCCTGCCGGACACGCCCTATTCGATCTGGCTGTTCTACAAGGACGACGGCTCCCTGGGCTGCTACTAC
Organism: Brachybacterium sp.; assembly: GCA_030451965.1. GTDB lineage: Bacteria > Actinomycetota > Actinomycetes > Actinomycetales > Dermabacteraceae > Brachybacterium. Next base: position 3,464 of record JAKDNE010000276.1, read on the forward strand.
GTGAACCTCGAGACCCCGTACGAACGGACCGACGAAGGGGTGCGCACCCGGGACCTCGTCCTGGACCTGGTGGTGCTGCCGCGCCGCGACTGGCACTACAAGGACGAGGACGAGCTGGAGGGTGCCGAGCGCACCGGCTACTTCTCCGCCGAGGAGATCGACGGGATCCGGGCCGCGGGCCGGGAGGCGGAGCAGCACATCGCCGAGTGGCGGTACCCCTTCGCCGCCGGCTACGAGTACTTCTTCCCGGACCCCTCCTGGCCGCTCCCCCCGCTCCCCGAGCACTACTCCTGGGACCTCGACCTCACCAGGCGCTGAGCCGATACCGCGCGGACTGCTGGGCGCGGAGGGACATCCGGGCCTCCGCCGGGTGGCAGGATGGAGCCCATGGCATCCGAGAATCTCACTCGCGACGAGGCCCGCAGCCGCGCCTCGTTCCTCAGCACCGACTCCTACGACATCCGCCTGGATCTGACCACCGATGAGCGGACGTTCCTCACCGAGACCACCCTCCGCTTCTCGTCCACCACCGCCCGGCCCACCTTCGTCGACCTCATCGCGCAGTCCGTCCAGGAGATCGAGCTCAACGGCGAGCTGCTGTCCGAACCGGCCTCCCGCTTCGACGGGGCCCGGGTGCAGCTGCCCGCCCTCGTCGAGGGCGAGAACACCGTGCGGATCCTGGCCACGGGCAGGTACATGAACACCGGCGAGGGGCTGCACCGCTTCGTGGACCCGGTCGACGACGAGGTCTACCTCTATTCGCAGTTCGAGGTCTCCGACGCCCGCCGCATGTTCGCCTGCTTCGAGCAGCCCGACCTGAAGGCGACCTACGCCCTGACCGTCACCGCTCCGTCCCACTGGCGGGTCATCTCCAACGCCCCCACCCCGGAGCCCAGCCCCGCCGGGGACGGCATCGCGACCTGGGCCTTCGTCCCCACCGAACGGATCTCCACCTACCTGGTCGCACTGATCGCCGGT
>JAKDNE010000277.1 GCA_030451965.1 Brachybacterium sp.
CCCACGCCTACTTCGCACGGATGAAGCGCCAGAACAAGGACGGCCCGGCCCTGCTCATCGTCGTTCGCGAGGTAGGGCGCCCACCAGGCGAACTTGCGCTCGTAGCCGACGGTGGTGGACGGCACGGCGCCGAGCGCCTTGCCGCAGGCGGAGCCGGCGCCGTGGCCGGGGAAGACCTGCACATGGTCGGGCAGGGTGAGGAAGCCGCTCTTGAGCGAGGCGAACAGCTGCTTCGCTCCCTCGAAGCGGGTGTTCTCCATCCCCGCGGCCTCGTCCAGGAGGTCGGGTCGTCCCAGATCCCCGGAGAAGACGAAGTCCCCGGTGAGGTAGTAGCCGGGCTCCTCGGCGAACGCGCCGTCGGTCACCAGGTAGGAGAGGTGCTCGGGGGTGTGGCCCGGGGTGTGGCGGGCGGTGATCGTGATGTTGCCGAGCGTGATGGCGTCACCGTCGTGCAGGAGCTCGGCGTCGAAGCCGTAGCTCCAGTCCTCCCCGCCCTCGCCGGAGACGTACGTGGTCGCGCCGGTCGCGGCGGCCAGCTCCCGGGTCCCGGAGAGGAAATCGGCGTGGATATGGGTCTCGGTGACGGTGGTGATGGTCATCCCGTGGTGAGCGGCGAGGTCCTGGTAGACCTGGATGTCGCGGCGCGGGTCGACCACCAGTGCCACGTTCTCGGCCTGGCAGCCGATGAAGTAGCTGGCCTGGGACAGGTCCTCGTCGTAGATGCGTTCGAGAAGCATGGATCCTCCTGTGCGATGTGCGAAACGGTTGCGCTATACCCCCGAGGGTATCAAGTACCCTCGGGGGTATGCAATGCGGGGGTCGGAAGGTGGTCGCTGCGGCGCATGCGCAGGGCGACGAGAACGCCGGATGCGGCGGTCAGGGCGGCCACGACGATGATCGCGGCCTCGAGGCCGAGGGCGTCGGCCGTGATGCCGGAGATCAGGGCGCCGATGGCGAAGCCGCCATCTCGCCACAGCCGGTAGACGCCCAGCGCGCGTGCCCGCCAGGACGGATGGGCGACGTCGCCGATCCCGGCGAGCAGAGTCGGGTAGACCATGGCGGTGCCGACTCCCAGCAGCATCATCGCCCCGAGCCATGCCGGGAAGCTCGATCCGACGGCGACCACAGCGAGGGCGAGTGCCTGGGTGAGCATGCCCGCGACGATGAGTCCTTTGCGGCCCCACCGGTCCGAGAGCGCCCCGGTCACCAGCTGCGCAGCACCCCAGGTGGCCGGGTAGATCGCGGTGAGCAGTCCGACCTGTCCCAGCGGCAGGCCTGCGGTGACGAACAGGACGGGGAACAGCCCCCAGGCGAGGCCATCATTGAGGTTGTTGAACAGCCCGGCCTGGCTGATCGAGGACATCGATCGGTCCCGGAAGCTGGTCAGCACGAAGACCTCTCGGTCACTGCGGCTTTCCCTGCCGCGGGCCTCAGTGCCGCCAGGTTCGTGGCGCGCATGATCGCGGGTCTCGCGCACCAGGAGGACCGACAGTCCCAAGCCGAGGGCGACGAAGGCGGCACCCAGCAGGAACGGTGCGGGCCGCAGTCCGAAGACCTCTGCGAGGTATCCGGTGGCCATCGCGGTGACCGCGACCCCCAGGTAGCCGGCGGCTTCGTTCAGGCCCATGGCGGTGCCGCGGCGATGGGGCCCGACCAGGTCCATCTTCATCACCACGGTGGTCGACCACGTCAGGCCCTGGCTGATGCCCAGCAGGACGTTCGCGGCCACGACCCACCCCCAGGTCGGGGCCAGGATCAGCAGAATCGGGACCGGTAGGGCGAATATCCATCCTGCGACCAGGACGGGCTTGCGTCCATGACGGTCGCTGAGGGTGCCGGCGAGGTAGTTCGCCCCGGCCTTGGCCAGACCGAAGGCGAGGATGTAGGTCAGCGCCCCGGAGTAGCGGTCCAGCCCGAACTCCTCGGTGGCCAGCAGCGGCAGTACGGTCCGCTCCTGCCCCAGGGTCGCGCCGACCAGGGCGTTGACTGCCACGAGCAGCAGGAACTGGGGGAGGTTCTCCCGTAACCCCCAGCGCAGCGCAGCGGGGACGGCGCGATGAGTCATCCTCGACCTGCGTCCTGGGTTCGCGCCGTCTCGAGCGCCTTGGCGAGGCGTGAGGCGCGCAGTCCGCCCTGGTGGGTCTGGGCGAGCAGTCCGTCGCGGAAGATCATCAGGGTGGGCAGGGCCCGGATCTTCGCGGCTGCGGCGAGACCGGGCTGCGCCTCGATGTCGACGCTCGCGAACAGCACGTCGGGGTGGTCGGCGGAGGCGGCGGCGAAGACCGGCGCGAAGCGTCGACAGGGAGCGCACCACGAGGCCCAGAAGTCGACCACCACCATGTCGTGATGCTCGATCGCGCCGGCGAAGGTGGTCTCGGTCAGGGCGAGGACATCCCCTGGCTCTGTGGGTGCGGCGGCGTTCATGAGCTCACCTGCGACGGGCGCAGCGGGCAGGACGGGACGACGAAGCGGCACGCGGCGGCGCCGAGGGCCAGCAGGGCCGCCACGATGGCGACGGCGGCGCCCGCGGCGCCCGGCAGCTCCTGGATCAGGACGACAACGCCCATGACCAGGACGAAGATGCCGAAGCCCGTGCGCAGTGCCGCCTCAGGTATGCGCCCGGCCAGCCGCGCACCCGCCAGTGAGCCGACGATCGCGGCGAGGGTCACCCCGCCGACCAGGAGCCAGTCCAGGGAGACCGAGGTGAGGTAGCCGGCGAGGCCCGCGAAGGATTTCAGTGCGATGACCACCAGTGATGTGCCCACGGCGACAGGCATCGGCAGCCCGCCCAGCAGGGCCAGAGCGGGCACGACCAGGAAGCCGCCCCCGGCGCCGATCAGTCCGGTGGCCAGGCCGACGGCGAGGCCCTCGAGCACGATCTTCAGTGTCGGCAGCTCGTCGGGAGCGTGCGCCTCTGGGCGTGGGGTCCGGCGGCTCCGGAGCATGGCGATCGAGGTCGCGACCATCATCAGGGCGAAGGCGATCATCAGCACGGTGCCGGGGATGTATCCGCCGAGGATCCCGCCCCCGAAGGCGCCGGCCATCCCGGCCGCGCCGAAGATCAGGCCCGTGCGCCACCGCACCCGGCCCGCACGGGCGTGGGTGATCGCGCTGACGGCAGAGGTGGCGCCGACGACGAACAGCGAGGCGGCGATCGCCTCCTTCGGTGGGAGTCCCGCCACGTAGGTCAGGATCGGCACCGTGAGGATCGAGCCGCCCCCGCCGAGCAGGCCGAGGGAGACGCCGATGAGGGTCGCCAGCAGCAGGGTGAGGGTGAGGGTGAGCGTCACGAGGACCTCCTTCCGGGGCGATCGGTCAGGAGGTCGGCAGGCCGGCGGACCGCCAGGCGATCATCCCCTCGGCGACCTCGTCGTCTTCGCGGACATCGATGACCTGGTCGCGGTCACGACGGGAATCCATCTCGGCAACGGTGATCTCCTGCATGGTGGCGTCCTCTCCGGGTGGGGGCCGTCGCCGTGGCGGCGAGCGGCGCGCGGCGGATCGTCCGTCGCGATGACGAGACTGCCACATACCCATGGGGGTATGCAAGACACCCCTAGGGGTATATGATCTGCATGTCGCCGATACCGCCAGCCGATGCCGTCAGGAGATCACCATGGAACTCGACCCCGCGGATATGACCCCGGTCATCAACCGCCTCAAGCGCGCCCAGGGGCAGCTCACCGCCGTCACCCGCATGCTCGAGGAGGGCCGCGAGTGCAAGGACGTCGTCACCCAGCTCGCCGCCGTCTCCAAGGCGCTGGACCGCGCCGGCTTCGCGATCATCGCCAGCGGCATGGAGCAGTGCATGACCAGCGACAACCAGGAGCTGGACCGCAAGGAGCTGGAGAAGCTCTTCCTCACCCTGGCCTGACACGGCCGGGGGAGCGCGCATCGCGCTCGACGGAGAACGATGCTGGAATCCCTGCAGGGGGCATGAGCCGCCCGGGAGGTCTCAGCGCCAGCTGTGCTGCGGGTCGTAGCCCAGCACGGCGCGGGCCTTCTCGATCGAGAGCAGCGTGCCGTGGCCCGAGATGTCACCGTGCACCGGAGCGTCGGGGAAGACCTCGGCGACCAGCTCGGTGTTGTCCCGTGACATGACGGTATCCGCGGCGGCGATGATGAAGCGGTCGAAACCGGTGGACGGGTGCTCCAGTGCCAGGCGCACCGCCTCGGCGCCGTCGCGGCCGTCGAGGTAGCCCCAGAGGTTCCACTTGCGCAGCTGCGCGTCGGCGTCGAAGGAGGGGAAGGCGGCGTAGTCCTCCTCGTCCATGACGTTCGAGAACCGCAGGGCGATGATCTTCAGCTCCGGATGCCAGCGCGTGAGCTCGATCGCCAGCTGCTCCTCGAGGTGCTTCGAGAGCGAGTAGGTCGATTCCGGGCGCGCCGCGTAGTCCTCGTCGACCGGGATA
>JAKDNE010000278.1 GCA_030451965.1 Brachybacterium sp.
GTGGTCAACCTCGGCCACGGCGTCCCGCCGACCACCGATCCGCAGGTCCTCACCGATCTGGTGAGCTTTCTCCATGAATTCACGGGCGCAGAGCAGGACATCCGCCCGGCATGAGCACCCGTGTCCTCGTGATCGGCGGCGGCCTGGCCGGGCTGCTGGCCGCCCGCCGCCAGCAGCGCGCCGGGCACCACGTGGTGCTGCTCGAGGCGTCCGGGACGGTCGGCGGCGCGATCGCCGACGCCGCCCTCCCGGACGCCGGCGGATTCACCCTGAACACCGGCGCCGAGGCGTATGCGACGGCCTCCGGGGCGGTCGATGCGCTGATCGCCGAGCTGGGCCTGGAGCAGCGGATCGTCGCCCCGCGCGAGGGCCTGGGCAGCCGGGTGGTCTCCGACGCGGGCGTGCATCGGGCGCCCGGCGCGAGCATGCTGGGGATCCCCTCACGCCCGCTCGCGGCCGATGTGCGAGCGGTGCTGGGCACTGCGGGCGCGCTGCGCGCCCGTCTCGAGCGGTTCCTGCCCGCCTCGTACGGCACCCGCCCCGGGGCGACCGTCGCCGAGGTGGTGCGTCGACGCCTGGGCCGGACGGTGCTCGAGCGGCTGGTCGCGCCGGTGGTCGGCGGGGTGCACTCCGCCGACCCGGCGACCCTCGAGTTCGCGACCGCCTCCCCGGCTCTGAGCCGGGGGCTGGCCGAGCACGGCTCCCTCACCGCGGCGGTCCGGCGGCTGCGGGGACGCAGCACGGCGAGTGCCGGGAGCGCCGGCACTCTCGTCCACTCCCTGACCCCCACCATGGCCGTGCTTCCCGAGGCCCTGCAGGCGCAGATCCTCGCGGCGGGCGGGATCCTGCGCAGCGGCGTCGACGTGATCGGCGTCGAGCAGACCGGCACCGAGCACGACGGCCCCGCCTGGCGGATCCGCACCTCCCGTCAGGAGGAGCTCACCGCGGACCACCTGGTCCTCGCCTGCCCGCCGGACACCGCCCATGACCTGCTGCGCGAGGCGGTGCCCTCGGTCGCCCGCGCGATCCCGCAGGCCCCGTCGGCCGCCCTGCGCCTGGTGGCGCTGGTGCTCGATGCCCCCGCGCTGGACCCCCACCCCTGTGGCACCGGCGCGCTGGTCGCCCCCGGCACCGCGGGGATCCGGGCGAAGGCCCTGACCCATGGGAGCGCCAAGTGGGACCACGTGCAGCAGGCGCTGCGCGAGGCCCTGCCCGCGGCTGGGAGCCCACACCTGCTGCGGCTGTCCTACGGGCGCCCCGGTGAACAGCTGCCGACCCACGAGGAGATCGTCGACCTCGCCCTGGCGGACGCCTCCCGCATCCTGGGCACCCCGCTGTCCCGGACGCAGCTGCTGGCCTCGGAAGTGATCGACTGGGACCGTGCCATGCGCCAGGCCCTGCCCGGCCACCGCGCCGCCCTCGACACCCTCACCGGGCTGCTCGCCCAGCAGCCGTCCCTCGAACTCGTCGGCTCCTGGAGGGCCGGCACCGGCATCGACGCGATCGTCCGCGCCGACGACACCCACTCGGAAGGAACCTCTTCATGACCGACACCCCCGCTCCGGCAGCGCCCTCCGCCGAGGACATCGCGCAGACCACCCGCTTTACCAGCTACACCGTGTTCCGTCGGCTCTCGGGCCTCACCGAGGACGGCGAGCTCACCACCGAGCAGATCCGGCAGTCGCTGAGCGAGGTCACCCAGCTCATCGAATCCGCGTCCGACGGCGGGGTGGAGATCCTGGGCTTCTACGACGTCTCCGGCTTCCGCGCCGAGGCGGATCTGATGCTGTGGCTCGCCGCGGACGAGCCCGCGGCCCTGCAGGTCGCGCTGCGCGAGTTCGAGCGCTCCGTGGCCGGGACCTGGCTGTACCGCGAGTGGGCGGGCGTGGGCGTGCACCGCATGGCCGAGTTCGCCAAGGGCCACGCCCCCTCGTTCATGATGCCGGGCTTCGAGCGCAAGCAGTGGATCACCGTCTACCCCTTCGTGCGCAGCTACGACTGGTACCTGCTGGCCGACGACGAGCGCAACCGCATGCTGCGTGAGCACGGGATGCTGGGCCGCGACTACCCGCAGATCAACGCCAACACCGTCGCCGCCTTCGCTCTCGGCGACTACGAGTGGCTGCTCTCCTTCGAGGCGGATGACCTCCACGACCTGGTCGACATGATGCGCCACCTGCGCTACTCCGATGCCCGTCTGCACGTGCGCGACGAGCTGCCCTTCCACACCGGCCGACGTCTCGAGAAGCTCGAGGACGTCGCCGACCTGCTCGCCTGAGCCCGGACCCCACCACCGAGGAACCACCATGACTGATCCCACCCCGTCGATGCCGAGCCCGCGCGTCGTCGATCCCGCCTCTGCAACCCATACCCGGCGCGGGGAGCCGAAGCCCTTCGACGCGATCCTGTTCTCGTCCTTCGGCGGCCCCGACGGCCAGGACGACGTGATCCCGTTCCTGCGCAATGTCACGCGGGGGCGCGGGATCCCCGACGAGCGCCTCGAGGAGGTCGCCGGCCACTACCGTGCCCTCGGTGGTCGCAGCCCGATCACCGCACAGAACGAGGCGATGATCGCCTCCCTCGAGCAGGAGCTCGCCGGTCGCGGCATCGAGCTGCCGATCTACTTCGGCAACCGCAACTGGGCGCCGTACAACGCGGAGGCGGTGCGCGCCCTGCACGCGGATGGCCGACGCCATGCACTGGGCCTGGTGACCAGCGCCTACTCCTCCTACTCCTCGTGCCGACAGTACCGGGAGGACTTCGGGATGGTGCTCGAGGAGACCGGTCTGGGCGACGAGGTCAGCATCGACAAGGTCCGCGTCTACTTCAACCACCCCGGGTTCCTCGAGCCCGTGGTCGAGGGGGTGGGCGACGCTCTGGCGAGCCTCGCCGCCGAGGGCCATGACGCGGAACGGGTCGCGGTGCTGTTCTCCACCCACTCGGTGCCGCACTCGATGGCCGAGGCCTCCGGGCCCGAGGAGACCCGGGTCCAGGGCTCCGGCGGCTGGTATGTCCAGCAGCACCTCGCGGCCTGCCGCTGGGTGATGGATCAGCTGCACGACGACTCCCCCGAGCTGCCCCACTGGCAGCTGGTGTACCAGTCCCGCTCCGGGTCGCCGCACACCCCGTGGCTCGAGCCGGACGTGAACGACGTGATCGAGCAGCTCGCCACCGACAACACCGCCGATGCGGTCGTCGTGGTCCCGATCGGCTTCGTCACCGATCACGTCGAGGTGGTCTGGGACCTGGACACCGAGGCCAAGGAGACCGCCGAGGAGAAGGGGCTCGCCTTCCGCCGCGTCGCGACCTCCGGCGAGGACCCGCGCTTCATCGCGGCCCTCGCCGATCTGGTCCAGGAGCGGCTGGACCTGCAGTTCCCGCGCCGCGTGGTCACCGATTTCGGCGGCACGCCGGACGTGGGCGGGGCGAACTGCTGCGTGGGTCGCCAGTGCCGTCCCACCACCAGCGCCGTCGACTCCGCACAGGACGTCCAGCGGGCACGCGCGGACGCGGCGGGCTCCACGGCCACGACAGGAGCGGCCTCATGACGCCCGCCGACGTCACCTCCACCGGGACCGCCGCCTTCGTCGGCTCCTCCCTGCGGATCGGCACCCGCGCCTCCGACCTCGCCCTGACCCAGTCGGGACAGGTGGGCGAGGCGCTGGTGGCCGGGACGGACCATCCCGTCGAGCTGGTGCACGTGAGCACCCACGGCGATCGCGACCGCACGAGCCCGCTCGCCCAGATCGGCGGCACCGGCGTGTTCGTCACCGCCGTGCGCCAGGCGCTGCTGGACGGGACGGTCGACGTGGTCGTCCACTCCTGCAAGGACCTCCCCACCGCACCGCTGGAGGACATCACCCTGGCCTGCTACCCGGTCCGGGAGGACCCGCGCGACGCGCTCTGCGCCCGCGACGGGCTCACCCTCGCCGAGCTGCCGGCCGGGGCGAAGGTGGGCACCGGCTCGCCGCGCCGCGCCGCCCAGCTGCTGCGGGCCCGGCCGGACCTCGAGGTGCTGGGGATCCGCGGCAACGTCGAGACCCGCCTGAACCGAGCGCAGGGACCGGACGCGGATCTCGACGCCGTCGTGCTCGCCGCCTCCGGGCTGCGCCGGGTGGGTCGGGACGCCGCGATCAGCGAGCTGCTGGACGCCTCGGTGATGCTGCCCGCTCCGGCACAGGGCGCCCTGGCGGTCGAGGCGACCACCGCCGCGCTCGGGCAGCAGCCCTGGTTCGCACAGCGGCTGGTCGCGGTCGACGACCCGGCCACCCGCGCCGCGATCACCGCGGAGCGGACGCTGCTGGCCACCCTCGAGGCGGGATGCGCGGCGCCGGTCGCGGCCTACGCCGAGCTCGAGAGGGCCGACGGCGAGGCGACCGGCGGCGTGCTGCGGCTGCG
>JAKDNE010000279.1 GCA_030451965.1 Brachybacterium sp.
GCATGAACACCGAACTCACGATGATCCCTCCGGCGAAGCCGCTGATCGGTCAGGAGGAGCGGGACGCGGTGGATCGCGTGCTGGCCTCGGGCATGATCGCGCAGGGGCCGGAGGTGGCGGCGTTCGAGCAGGAGTTCTCAGCGGCGCTGGCGGGTGGCCGTGAGGTGGTGGCGGTGAACTCCGGCACCTCGGGTCAGCATCTGGGGATGCTGGCGCTGGGCCTGGGACCGGGTGATGAGGTGATCGTGCCCTCGTTCACCTTCGCGGCGACCGCGAACACCGTGGCGGTCTGCGGAGCGACGCCGGTGTTCGTGGAGGTGGATCCGGAGACCTTCACCATCGACCCGGTGGCGGTCGAGGCGGCGATCACGGAGCGGACGGTGGGGATCCAGCCGGTGCATCTGTATGGGCATCCGGCACCCATGGATCAGCTGCTGGCGATCGCTGAGCGGCATGGTCTGTGGGTGTTCGAGGATGCGGCGCAGGCGCATGGGGCGACCTGGCAGGGCGCGCAGGTGGGGACCTTCGGTCAGGGCGGGATGTTCTCGCTGTACCCGACGAAGAACATGACCTCGGGCGAGGGCGGGATGGTCTCCTGCGCCACGCCGGAGATCGCGCGCCAGGTGCGACTGCTGCGCAACCAGGGGATGGAGACGCAGTACGCGAACGAGGTCGCCGGCTTCAACAACCGGATGACGGACATCCATGCGGCGATCGGCCGGGTCCAGCTGGGCAAGCTCCCGGCATGGACGGCGACGCGCCAGGCGAATGCCGCGTTCTTCGATGCGAACCTGGCCGGTGTGGTGACGCCGGTGGTGCGTGAGGGTGCCACGCACGTCTACCACCAGTACACGATCCGGATCGAGGGTGCCTCGGCAACGGAGCGGGACGCGTTCGCGACCGCGCTGCGCGAGGAGCACCTGGTGGGGTGCGGGGTGTATTACCCGACGCCGGTGCACCGGCTGGCGACGTTCCGGACCGAGGTGGATCTTCCGGTGACGGAGAAGCTGGCGGCCGAGGTGCTGTCGCTGCCGGTGCATCCGAGCATCTCGGATATGGATCGGGAACGGATCGTGGCGGCTGTGAACACTGTGGCGAAGGCGGGGGCATGAGCATGGCGAGCAAGCAGACGCTGCGGGCCGGGCTGATCGGTCTGGGCATGATGGGTCGCCACCACGCCCGCAACCTCCAGTCCCTGGAGGGCGTGGAGCTGGTCGCGGCCGCGGATGCCCATGGCGACCCGCACGGCGCGGCGGCGGGGCTCGAGGTGCTGCCGGATGTGGAGTCGCTGATCGCCGCCGGCATCGACTACGCGGTGGTCGCGGTCCCCACCCAGTTCCATCGGGATGTGGCGATCGCGCTCGCGGAGGCCGGGGTGCACACGCTGGTGGAGAAGCCGCTGGCCTTCGACATCGGCGAGGCGGAGGAGATCACCGCCGCCTATGAGAAGGCCGGGCTGGTCGGGGCGGTGGGATACATCGAGCGATACAACCCGGCGCTGCAGGAGATGCGCCGTCGGATCGCTGACGGGCAGCTGGGGGAGATCTTTCAGATCACCACCCGTCGCCAGGGCGGGTTCCCGGCCCGGATCGCAGATGTGGGAGTGGTCAAGGACCTCGCCACTCACGACCTGGACCTCACCGCGTGGGTGGCGCAGTCCCCATACGCGAGCGTCTCAGCGACCTCCACTCGGCGCTCCGGCCGCAGAGACGAGGACATGGTCTCCATCGCGGGCCGGCTCGAGGACGAGACGATCACGAACCACCTGGTGAACTGGCTGTCCCCGTTCAAGGAGCGAGTCACGGTCGTGACGGGGGAGAAGGGCGCCCTGGTGGGCGACACGCTCAACGCGGACCTCACCTTCCACTCCAACGCCGATGCGGCGACCAACCTGTGGGAGTCGATGGCCTCGTTCCGAGGAGTCAGCGAAGGTGATTCGATCCGCTACGCGCTGCAGCGCCAGGAGCCGCTGGCGACCGAGCACCAGGCCTTCCGCGACGCGATCCACGGTGACGCCTCCAACATCGTCACCATGCGCGAGGGTCTGCACACCGTCCGCACCGTCGAGGCCGTGCTGGAGAGCGCCCTGGAGGGGCGAGTGGTCATGCTCGACTGAACGCGGTGACCTTCTCCGACGGTGCTCGTGCTGGTGGACCCCGGCACGATCCGGTGTGTCACGAGGAGAACAGGTTGCTGCCCGGCACCCACTCATCGGCCAGGAACAGTTCGGCGAACTCTCCGAGGGGCGTCATCCCGCGTGCGGTCCGGAGCGCGATCTCGCGCCGGGAAGCGCCAGTGATCAACGCGTCGAAACCGAGCGGATGGTCGACCACGGTGCGCACCGTCCGCGCACGCGATCGCAGCTGCGGCAGACCGGTCCTCTTGGCCATCGTCGTTGCGGTGCGCCGGGCGAGGGAGCGCTCCGTCGAGCGGGGCGCGCGAGTCGGCGCAGGTTCCCCGCTGACGGCCGAGTAGACCTCCTCCGTCAGCTTTCGATACCACTCGCGGGAGGCGATCGCTTCATCGGGTGCCGCCTCGTACACCTCCCATACCGGCAGTTCGTGCATGGGGAGCGCCCACTCCAGGCCGACGTGCTCGTAGCCGCGCATCGAGTTGAGGATGTACTTCGACTGACGCTCACGCTGCCAGAACCAGCGCACCGCATCCATCGTGGAGCGGCGGTCACCGGTGAGCGACACCTCGGTGAAGAAGTCCTGCAGCTCACGGACGACCGACGGGAGCCTGACCGCCTGGGCCGGCCGCGAGCGCAGGTCGAAATGCCACGGCTCGAGCGCATGCACCACCGCTGCCGGCGTCACCTCGCGGCGGTGGCGCAGAGGTTCGTCCTTCGCAGAGCTGACCACCGTGTGGCCGGGGATCACGATGCTCCCCGATGGCAGAGCGCCCTCCGCGGTGAGGGCCCGCATCGCAAACCAGTCCTGGATATGGGGCAGGGACGCCCCGCCCGAGGCCTCCCGCAGAAAGGACTCGGTGGACGGCGTCGTCCACGCACGGCGCAGCTCCTGCGCCGTGTGCGTCACCTGCCGCCACGGCAGGCCCAGGCTCTCGGCGATCCGCGAGGACGCCAGGGCCTCACTGTTCCCGGGCAGGCCGTAGGTGAAGGTCTGCACGTTCGGGTACCCGTCACGGGCGAGCAGTGACGCCAGCAGGCGCGAGTCGAGCCCGGCGGAGAGCGGCAGGGCGATGATCCGTCCGTCGGCGCGCTCGTACAGCCGGGACATCGCCTCGTCCAGAGCTGTCGCGAACGCCTCGGCGAAGGCATCCATATCGTCGAACTCGGGCTCACGCAGCTGCAGTCGGCGCTCGAGCTGATGGCGCACGGTGCCGGTGGTGCGGGCGATCCGTACGGTCGTGCCGGCCGGCACCTGGCGGATCCCTCGGAGCAGGGAGCCGTCTCCGAGCACGAAACCCGTGTGCAGGAACTCGGCGGCCGCGCTGTTGTCGAGCTGGCGTCCCCCGAGAGAGTCCGCGACCGCGAAGGCGTCCTCTCCGACATGGACCGTGCCGTGGTCGACCGCGTAGAACAGCGGCCAGCAGCGCAGATGGTCGGTCAGGAGCAGGATCTCGTCCGCCGAGACCAGCACGGCGGAGAAGAGCTTCCCCCCGCGACGCAGTGCTTCCGAGGTCCACGGCGAGGTGGGGACCGCGCCGGGGGTCGTGCGCAGGAACTGGCCTCGGCCGTCCTCGATCCATCGTGTACTAAGATGCGGGACGACGGTCAGCATGGGCTCCTCGCGGTCGGCGCACCGGGACGCGAGTCGAGGTGACCCGCAGGTTCATCGTACTCACAGCGATCGCGAGGTGGTCCGGAGTTGGTCTCCTCCTCCGGGATCCGCGGCCGGATTCAGAAGCTCATCACGAAGTACCCGACGCTGCGCCATGTGATGGTGCTGCTGACGGGCACCGCGATCTCGCAGATCGTCGTGATGGCCGTCTCGACGGTCACAGCTCGCCTGTTCACCCCCGAAGCCTTCGGACAGTTCGCCGTCTTCGCCTCGCTGACCGCGATCGCGACCACCATCGCATCGCTGCGTCTGGACATGACCATCATGCTCCCCGAGGACGACGACGAGGCACGACGGATCGCGCGAGTGGCGACGATCAGCAATGTCGTCGTCGCCGGGCTGTTCACGCTCGCGGCGCTCGTGCTGCGGAACTTCGTGATCGCGCAGTACGGCGACGCCGAACTCGCAGCCTGGCTGGTGATGGGCGGATTCACGGTGTTCTTCGTCGCGCAGGCGACGATGATGCAGTTCTGGTTCAACCGCAAGACGGACTACCGGACGATCTCCCTGAACCGGGTCCAGCAGGCGATCGGTGCCGCCGGCGGCCAGCTCGGCTTCGGTGTGGTGGG
>JAKDNE010000280.1 GCA_030451965.1 Brachybacterium sp.
CTCCTCCTCCTCCTCCTGCGAGGTCTCCGGGGAGGGGTTCGTCGGCGGTGAGGAGGTTCCCTGCTCGTCGCCGTCGTTCTGCTGGTCATTCTCCGACGAGGTGTCGTCCCCGCCGGTGTTTTCGGTGCTCGTGCCGTCACCATTGCTGGTGCCGTTTCCTGCACTGTCACTGTCGCCAGAACTCGTGCCGCCCCCGGAGTCATCGCCAGTGCCTGAGCTGTCGCTCGTGTCGTCACCGCCGTCGGCTCCTGTGCCGGTTCCCTCGTCGGTGCCGCCGTCGGAATCGGTGCCGTCCCCGTCTCCGGTGCCCGAACCGTTGCCGTCGTCGCCGCTGTCCCCACCGGTGTCTGAGCCGTCGCCATCGCCACCGGTGTCTGAGCCATCCCCGCTGTCGCCGGTGTTGCCGCTGTCATCACCGCCGGTGTTGCCGTCATCGCCACCGGTATTGCCGTCATCACCGCCGGTATCGCCGCTGTCTCCACCGGTGTTGCCGCTATCGCCACCGTTGCCGCCGGTGTCGCCGTCGCCACCGGTGTTGCCGTCATCGCCACCGGTGTCGCCGCCGTCACCATCGGTATCGCCGCCGTTGCCGCCGTCCTCCACGGTGAACGTGGTGCTCGCGGTCGTCCCGCCGACATCGATGACCGCCTGATAGTCGCCGGCCACCTCCGGAGTGAACGAGGCGAAGACCGACTGTCCGCCCTCCGTCTCGACCTTCGCGGTCCTTCGCGAAGTGTCGTCGCCCTGGATGAAGATCTCGATCTCACCGGTCGTGCGCGTCGGGAAGCAGTCGCCGGAGACCTCGACGGGCCCGCCGAGCTGCGTCGACGTCGCCGTCGCGCTCGGTTGCACGCCCGTGCACGCCCCGGGCGGCGTCGGCGCACCCGCGGCCGGCGGGGCCAGTGCGAGAGCGGGCGCCGCAGCGCATGTCATGGCGAGCAGGAGCCCGGCGCCGAGCCTCACGGGGGCTCGGCCACGTCGGACGAACATCGGAACTCCTCGGGCACGACAGATTGGACCAGTCATACTGTATGAGGCATCGCCACGAATAATCACCTGGGCCGTTCATCAAGTGGCAAATTCTTCATGAACATCAGTGTCAGCGGTGACCCGAAGGAGTTCGACATGACCCAGGACGACATCGCTGTCCAGGTTCCCCACGATCGCTGGGATCCCCGCAGCCGCTCCCGCGAGTCCGGGGGACCCCTCACCCAGGCGCAGGCGGACGAGATCGCCACCGAGGCCGAGAGCGTGGTCTCGGAGATCGCCACCGTCGTCGAGGGCAAGGACGAGGTGGCCCGCATCGCGGTGCTGGTGCTGCTGGCCGGTGGGCACCTGCTCATCGAGGACATTCCCGGCGTGGGCAAGACGATGCTCGCCAAGTCCCTGGCCGCCTCGCTCGGAGCCGAGCGCCACCGCATCCAGTTCACGCCCGACCTGCTGCCGGGCGATGTCACCGGCGCGAGCGTGTTCAACCAGGCCACCAGCGAGTTCGAGTTCCGTCGCGGCGCGGTGTTCACCCAGATCCTGCTGGCCGACGAGATCAACCGCGCCTCCCCGAAGACCCAGTCCGCGCTGCTCGAGGCGATGGAGGAGCGACAGGTCACCGTCGACGGCACCACCTACGAGCTCGCCGAGCCGTTCATGGTGGTGGCCACCTCCAACCCTGTCGAGATGGAGGGCACCTACCGTCTGCCCGAAGCCCAGCGCGACCGCTTCCTGGCCCAGACCACGATGGGGTATCCGGTGCCCAGCGCCGAGGCGCGGATGCTCGCCACCCAGACCGGGCCCGTCCCCGAGGGCGACCACGACGTGATCGATGCCGTCCTCACCCGCACCAGCCCCGAGCGGATCGCCGCCCACATCTCCCTGGTGCGCAGCGTGTACGCCTCCCCGGTGATCCTCGACTACGCGGTGCGCCTGGCGCAGGCCACCCGTTCCCACCCCCAGGTCACCCTCGGCGCGTCCCCGCGCGCCGCCGTGCATCTGGTGCGTGCCGCGAAGGCGAAGGCCGCGCTCACCGCACGCACCTTCGTCACCCCGCAGGACATCTCCGACGTGATCATGCCGGTGTGGCGCCACCGCATGCACCTGACCCCGCAGGCCCTCTCCCGCGGCGCGACCGCGGAGGAGCTGGTCGATCAGGTGCTGCGCAGCACCCCCCAGCAATGAGCCCGCGCCCGGGCACGATCCTGCGCCCCACCGGGCGGGGCATCGTGGTGCTCGGGCTCTGTCTGGGCCTGTGGCTGCTGGGCGACCTGGGCCGAGTCACCCCGGCCCGGCAGCTGGCCGCGGCCCTGCTGCTCATGCTGGTCATCGGGGTGATCGGGATCGCGGTGAGCGGCATCGGACTGCGAGCACGGAGGTACCTGGTCGATGATGCGGTGCCCGTCGGCTCCTCCGCCCGGGTGATGCTCGAGCTGCAGGGCCCCGCCTGGATCACCGTGGTGCCGCTGGGCCGCGGGGTCGTGCGCGAGCATCTGCCCGAGCCGCTCGGCGGACAGGGAGACCTGCCGCTGGATGCGCGGATGCCGCATGTGCTGCACGTCGGCCGACGGGGAGGGCACGACCTGGGCCCCTACTCGCTCATCGTCCGTGACCTGCTGGGCCTGTTCCATCTGCGCCGCACCGTGGTGGACGACCTGCGCCTGATCGGCCTGCCGGTGGTCGACGTGATGGAGCCGGCCGCCGAGCGCGCCACCGGCATCAGCCGCGAGGGTGCCCGCAGCGCCGCCACCTCCCCGGGCATCGGCGAGATCGGCCCCCTCGCCCGCCCCTACGCCAGCGGGGACGACATCCGTCGCATCAACTGGCGCGCCAGCGCCCGCACCGGCCAGCTGATGACCCGCGAGGAGGAGCCCGCCGCCGGGCAGAGCGCCGTGATCGTGCTGGACACCAGCCGGCGCGAGCACCCCTCCGACGAGGTCGAGGACGCCCTGGTCTCGCACGCCGCGACCGTGCTGGACTCCCTGGGATCGAATGGCTGGGAGGTGCGCATCGTCGACGCCTCCGGGGACGAGATCACCCGCACCGGCCGCCGCCGCGGCCTCTCCGGCCCGTCCCCGCTGGGCCGCGAGGCGGATGCCGTCGAGCAGCGGGCCTCCCTGCTCGCGCTCGCCGACGTCGACTTCGATGATGACGCCTCCGGCGGCGTCGGCCAGGACCACGCCGCCGGGCACACCGCCCTCGCGATCGCCCTCGGGCCCGACGACGGCGACCCCTTCTCCGGCCTCCAGCTGGACCGCTTCGCCGGCCGCGCCGCCCACCGCACCGCGATCGCGCTGCGTCCCGCCCTCGAGGACCCGGACGCCGCCCACCCCCCGCACCCCCCGCGCCCGGCGCGACGGATCGGTCCGGCCGACGGGGACGATTTCGGCCACGCCCACGTGCAGCACGCCGCAGAGCTGGCCTCCGTCCGTGACCGGCACGCCCCCACCCGTTCCCAGCTGGGCCGCTGGACCCTGGTGCGCGGCACCGCCGCAGACACCCTCACCGATCTGCTCACCGCCGATGAGGAGCAGAGCCGATGAGCCCGCTGATGGGCCGGCCCCCGCTCGAGGGCACCCACCTCATCGGCCGAGCACTGCTGCTGCTGGTCGCCATGGTGCTGGCGTCGGCCCCCGCCTCCCAGCTGCTGGCCGGTTCGTCCTGGCTGATGCTGACCCTGGTCGCCGCGGTGCCCGTGATCCTCGGCGGGGTGGTGCTGCGCACCGTGGTGCGACGCCAGATGCTGGTGCCGCTGGCCCAGGTCGGGCTGCTGGTCGCGCTGGTGCTGGTGGTCGAGACGGTGCTGGGCCTGGCCTCCTGGCAGGACGGCCCGATCGCGGTGGTCCGCGACCAGGCGGAGATCGCCACCCGCGGCGTGAACGAGCTGGCCTCGGGGGTGCCCCCGCTGGCCCTCGGCGCGCCCGGCGCCGTGCTCATGGTGGCGCTGATCGGGCTGGTGACCCTGCTGCTGGACCTGATGTTCCTGGACCTGGGCTGGCACACCCCCACTGCCGTGCTGGTGATGAGCTCGGTGCTGATCCCGGCGCTGCAGCACCCGGCCGGCGGCCAGTGGTGGCAGGTCGCCGCCCCGGTGCTGGCCGGCGGGATGCTCTTCGCGACCCGCACCGTCCACGCGGATCCGCGCTATCTGCGCGGGGACCGTCGGCCGCAGGCGGGGCCTCCCGCGCATCGCGGACGCACCCTCGCCGCGGTGACAGTCTGCGTGGCGCTGGTCGCGGCGCTGAGCCCGCTGCTCGGCCCCGCCCTGCCGCAGCTGGCCCCGGCCCGGCTCGCCCTGAACATCGACCTGCTCGAGCGCTGGCAGGATCCTGACGCCCCTGCGCTCGGACCGGTGATGATCGACGACGACGTCTCCGTGCGCCGCTC
>JAKDNE010000281.1 GCA_030451965.1 Brachybacterium sp.
GGCCGGTGGCGCCGGACTCCTGCGCCCGTGTCAGCGCGGACTCGCCGAGGAGGCGTTCCCGATCCTCGATCTGCGAACGGATCGCGGTCTCGTCCTCCGGGTAGGTGTCCAGATCCATCGTCTTGTCCGTCCCGGAGTTGCCGAGGAAGTGGAGCAGGTTCTCGGATGCATGAGGCCATATCGGAGCCATCGCACTCGCCGCCAGGGTGACGGCCTCGTGGTTCACCTGGTCCCTGATCGTCGGATCCTCGCTGCCCCAGTCCCCGGCACCGGGATCGACCGGGTGCCACTGCGTCATCCCTGGATCGGGGACCGTGGTCCCGGGGGACGGGCTCGCCGAGACCGTCCGGGAGTCCCGGTCCGAGCGGGCCCTCCTCCGGACCGGGGTCCGTCCCGCCTCCGCGGCGGCCGTGCTCGCGTCCTGCCCGGGGAAGTACCTCCGGCCGCGGCGCGACGGGCGGCATGAGGACGGCCCCATCGTGGGTGGCCGTGCCCTGGGCAGCAGCGTCGGTGGGTGATGACGCCAGATCCTGCTCCTCGGCGTGGTCCTCGGCGTCCCGGGCGACGACGCCCATCGCGTGGTCGACGTCCTCGAGCAGGGGCAAGGTCCGGGAGAGGACGAGGGAGCGGAAGGACTCGGCTGCGCCGCAGCACGGAGCGCGCCGCGCACTGCGGGATCTCTGTCCGCCGTCCGGATGCTGACACCCGCATCTCGCATGACGGCATAGCATGTCGTCATGGTCCAGCTCCGCTCCCGCACCTCCACCCATGGCCGCAATATGGCAGGCGCTCGTGCCCTCTGGCGCGCCACCGGTATGAAGAGCGGCGACTTCGGGAAACCGATCGTCGCGATCGCGAACTCCTATACCCAGTTCGTGCCCGGCCACGTCCACCTCAAGAACATGGGCGACCTGGTCGCCGGGGCGATCGCGGAGGCCGGCGGGGTCTCCAAGGAGTTCAACACCATCGCCGTGGACGACGGCATCGCGATGGGCCACGGCGGGATGCTCTACTCGCTGCCCAGCCGCGACATCATCGCCGACTCCATCGAGTACATGGTCAACGCCCACACCGCGGATGCGCTGGTGTGCATCTCCAACTGCGACAAGATCACCCCCGGGCACATGATGGCCGCGATGCGCCTGAACATCCCCGTCGTCTTCGTCTCCGGCGGCCCCTCCGAGTCCGGCAAGCCGATCGAGGGCGTCACCGAGCACCGCATCGACCTGGTCGACGCGATGGCGCTCAGCGCAGACGACTCGATCACCGACGCGCAGCTCGCCGAGGTGGAGGAGAACGCCTGTCCCACCTGCGGCTCCTGCTCGGGCATGTTCACCGCGAACTCGATGAACTGCCTCACCGAGGTGCTCGGCCTGTCCCTGCCGGGCAACGGCACCACGCTGGCCACCCACGCCTTCCGCAAGGAACTCTTCCTCGAGGCCGGCCGGAAGATCGTCGAGCTCGCGAAGCGCTACTACGAGGACGAGGACGAGTCGGTGCTGCCGCGCTCGATCGCCACCCGGGCCGCGTTCTCCAACGCCATGGCGATGGACGTGGCGATGGGCGGGTCGACCAACACCATCCTGCACATCCTCGCTGTCGCGATCGAGGGCGGGGTCGACTTCACCCTGGATGACATCGATCGCATCTCACGACTGGTGCCCACCCTGTCCAAGGTCGCCCCCAACGGCACCGCACATGTCGAGGACGTCCATCGCGCCGGCGGGATCCCCGCGATCCTCGGTGAGCTGGACCGCGCCGGCCTGCTGGACCACACCATCCACACCGTGCATTCCCCCGACCTCGCCAGCTGGCTCGCCGAGTGGGACATCCGCGGCGGCACGGCCTCGAAGAAGGCCGAGGCGCTGTTCCATGCCGCCCCCGGAGGGGTGCGCACCACTCAGGCCTTCTCCACCACGAACACCTGGGATGAACTGGACACCGACGGCGAGGAGGGGGTGGTCCGCTCCGTCCCGCACGCCTATACCAAGGACGGTGGGCTCGCCGTCCTCAAGGGCAATCTGGCCCGGGACGGCGCCGTCTTCAAGACCGCGGGCATCACCGAGGACCTCTTCCACTTCGAGGGCACTGCGGTGGTCTGCGACTCCCAGGAGGAGGCGGTCCAGAAGATCCTCGACAAGACCGTGAAGGCCGGGCACGTGGTGGTGATCCGCTACGAGGGGCCGCAGGGCGGCCCCGGCATGCAGGAGATGCTCTACCCGACCTCCTTCCTCAAGGGGCGGGGGCTGGGCAAGACCTGCGCCCTGATCACCGACGGTCGATTCTCCGGCGGCACCAGCGGCGTCTCCCTCGGGCACATCTCCCCGGAGGCGGCCGAGGGCGGAGTGATCGGCCTCATCGAGGACGGCGACAGGATCGTCATCGACGTCGACAAGCGTCTGCTCGAACTCGACGTCGCCGAGGACGAGCTGGCGCGTCGCCGAGAGCTGAAGGGCGCTCTGCCCTGGCGCCCCGAGCATCGCGAGCGCCAGGTCTCCCAGGCCCTGAAGGTCTATGCGCACCTGGTGCGCTCGGCGACCTATGGCGCCACCCGTCGGCCACTGGACTGACGGTGATCGTCGACTCGCACCGACGCGTCCGTTCCTCTCGAGGGCCGGGCGCGGCGGTGTGCGCGCACGTCGCGAAGTCCGCATGCTGGACTTGGTGGG
This sequence comes from Brachybacterium sp., assembly GCA_030451965.1. Taxonomy (GTDB): domain Bacteria; phylum Actinomycetota; class Actinomycetes; order Actinomycetales; family Dermabacteraceae; genus Brachybacterium. The sequence continues at coordinate 2,670 of JAKDNE010000281.1, forward strand.
CGTTCCCGCTCCCGCAGGCTATGGTGAGGTCATGCACACGACGATTCTCGTAGTTACAGAGCGCGGCTGACGCCCGTTCGTTTCACGAGCACGTCACCCGCGCCCCTCCCTGAGCCCCAGGCGGAGGGGCTTTTTCGTGTCCCGGCCGGGTCGCGAGCCGCGGGAGGGGAACGTGCGCAGTGCACCGCCATGGCCACCGTCCGAGACGACGAAGGAGTTCCGATGACCGGACAGCAGATGACCGGCGCGAAGGCGCTGGTCGAGTCCCTCAAGCACGCCGGGGCAGAGGTCGTCTTCGGCCTCCCCGGCGGTGCGATCCTGCCCACCTACGATCCGTTGATGGATGCCGAGGGCCTGCGTCACGTGCTGGTCCGCCACGAGCAGGGCGCCGGCCACGCGGCCAGCGGCTACGCCCACGCGACCGGGAAGGTCGGCGTATGCCTGGCCACCTCTGGGCCCGGTGCCACCAACCTCATCACCGCCATCGCGGACGCCCAGATGGATTCGATCCCGATGGTCGCGATCACCGGCCAGGTCGGGTCGGCCTTCATCGGCACCGATGCCTTCCAGGAGGCGGACACCGTCGGCATGACCATGCCGATCACCAAGCACAATTTCCTGGTCAAGAACGCCGACGACATCCCCCTGGTGATCAAGCAGGCCTTCCATATCGCCTCGACCGGTCGGCCCGGCGTCGTGCTGGTGGACGTCACCAAGGACGCCCAGCAGGCGATGACCGATTTCGTGTGGCCCGAGGGGCTGGGGCTGCCCGGCTACCGCCTGGCCCCTCGCCCGCACAGCAAGCAGATCCGCGAGGCGGTCTCGATGCTGCTGGAGGCGAAGCGCCCTGTCTTCCTGCTCGGCGGCGGCGTGCTGCGCGGCCGGGCCACCGAAGAGGTCGGTGAGCTCATCGAGGTCTCCGGCGTGCCCTTCGTGACCACTCTGATGGCGCGCGGCGCACTGCCCGACTCGCATCCCAGCCATCTGGGGATGCCGGGTATGCATGGCACGGTCTCCGCGGTCTCCGCGCTGCAGCGCTCGGACCTGATCGTCAACATCGGGGCGCGCTTCGACGATCGCGTCACCGGGGTCCTGGAGTCCTTCGCCCCGTCGGCGAAGATCGTCCACGCGGACATCGACCCGGCGGAGATCTCGAAGAACCGCACTGCGGATGTCCCGATCGTGGGCGAAGCCGCCGAGGTCGCCCGGGCGCTGACCGCCGAGCTGCGTGAACGTCTGGCCGCCGCGGACACCCGCGACTACGAGGCCTGGTGGAACACCCTGAAGATGCTCCGGGACAACTACCCGCTGGGCTGGACCGAGACCGAGGACGGCTTCACCGCACCGCAGAAGGTGATCTCCCGGATCGGCGAGATCTCCGGCCCCGACTCGATCTTCGTGGCCGGCGTGGGACAGCACCAGATGTGGTCCGCCCAGTTCATCAAGTACGAGCACCCGTACACCTGGCTGAACTCCGGGGGGCTGGGCACCATGGGCTACTCGGTGCCTGCGGCGATGGGCGCGAAGGTCGGTCAGCCGGACAAGGTGGTGTGGTCCATCGATGGTGACGGCTGCTTCCAGATGACCAACCAGGAGCTCGCGACCTGCGTCATCAACAACATCCCGATCAAGGTTGCGATCATCAACAACTCCAGCCTCGGCATGGTGCGCCAGTGGCAGAACCTGTTCTATGA
>JAKDNE010000282.1 GCA_030451965.1 Brachybacterium sp.
CGGAGCGACCCTCTCGCTCATCCAGGGTCTCGTGCAACTGTGAGCCGCTGACCGGCGCCGCCCCTCACGCACCGGACACGAGGCCCACGGGCGGAGCGATCCTCACCGCCGGATCGTCGGCCCCCCCGCCGATCCCGCAGCTCCCGCCCGCGTGAGCCTCGTGCCGGCGCCTCTCCCCGGGGAGAGTCCCGCACCCGCCACCCGGAATCTACGGGCCTCTGACCAGGGGCGCGATGGGCCGAACTGCCCGGGGAGAAGTCCCCGGGGAGAACTCCCCATCCGGATCGCCCCCAGCATCCACCGTCCGCCCATGGCGGTGCAGCGCACCGAGGTCTAGAATTCACCACCCCGCCACGATGATCGTGGAGGTCGTGCGCCGGGGTGAGGACACACTGCACCACGGCCACCGAGGAGGCCCTGTGCGCCCGCTCGTGATCACCCAGAACATCACCGCCGACGGCTCGATCGAGATGCTCGATGACTGGTTCGATCCTGCCGACTCCCCCGCCGACCAGCGCGCGATCCTGCAGCGGGACAGCGCCGCCTGCGACGCGATCCTGCTGGGCCGGCAGACTTTCGAGGACTTCCGCGGCTTTTGGCCGGCCCGGACCGACGACACCACCGGCATCACCGATGAGCTGAACCAGCTGACCAAGTACGTCGTCACCTCGACCATGACCGACCCGGCCTGGCAGCACTCCATGCTGCTGCGGGGCGATCCGGTCCAGGTAGTGCGCGACCTGAAGCAGGGTGAGGGCGCCGAGATCTCGCTGACCGGCTCGATCACCCTGTGCCCTCCCCTGATCGCCGCCGGGCTGGTGGACGAGTACCGGCTGTGGACCTATCCCTACGTCCAGGGCCGCGGGCGCCGACTGTTCCCCGAAGGACACCGTGAACGGCTCGAGCTGCTCGAGCACCATGCCTTCGACTCCGGCGTCACCTACACCCGCTGGGCCCCCAGGAAGGACTGACATGGCCACCTCCGCCCTCCCACCCGTCACCGATCCCGAGACCTGGCGGCGCGAGCTGGACGCGCTGCGCGTGCGGGAGAAGGCCGCCACCCGCGAGCTCGACGCGATCGCCGCCCAGCGCCGGCGCCTGCCGATGGTCGAGCTGCCCGAGTACACGCTGCAGGGTCCGCACGGCCCGGTGCGCCTGGTGGATCTGTTCGACGGCGCGACCCAGCTGATCACCTACAGCCATATGTGGTTCGAGGACTCCGAGTGGCAGTGCAGCGGCTGCACCGGCTTCACCTCGCAGTTCACCCGCACCGACTTCCTGCGCAGGTACGATGCCCGCTTCGTGATCGTCACCCAGGGCCCGATCGACGAGGCCCTCGCCTACCGCGAGAGGGTCGGCAACCGGATGGACTGGTACTCCACCGCGGGCAGCGAGTTCGGGGCCGACGTCGGGGCACCTCTCGGGGGCGGCTTCGCCGTGAACGTCTTCCTGCGCGACGGGGAGACGGTCCACCGCACCTGGCACACCGACGGGCGCGGCACCGAGCAGCTCAGCCACACCTTTCCTCTCGTCGACATCCTCCCCTACGGTCGTCAGGAGGACTGGCAGGACTCCCCCACCGGTTGGCCGCAGTCCGGCACCTATGACAAGTGGCTCGACTCCGAGGAGATCGCAGCCCTCTACGGACCAGGAGCCCGCTCATGACCACCGATTCCGCAGCACCGGTCCCCGGCAGGGACCACTACGTCATCACCCGCACCCTCGACGCCGACCGGTCCGCAGTGTTCGCGCTGCTCACCGATCCGTCGCGGCACCACGAGACCGAACCGACCGACTGGGTGCGCGGCCCGCTGGAGACGGAGCCGGCACCGCTGACCGAGGTCGACCAGATCTTCGGCATCGAGATGTTCCACGAGAACGCCGGAGGCCGCTACGACATGCACAACCGGGTGATCGCCCTCGACCCCGAGCGCACCATCGCCTGGCAGCCCGGCCAGTACGGTCCCGACGGCAGCTGGGGCGCCGGCGGCTGGACCTGGCGGTACGACCTCGCCTCGGTGGGAGGGAGCACCCGCGTGACCCTCACCTACGACTGGAGCGCGGTGCCGGAGTCTCTGCGGGCGGAGTTCGGGCTGCCGCCGTTCCCGCCGGCTTTCCTCGAGGACTCGCTGGCGGCGCTGGAGAAGGCGGTGGTCGCAGGATAGTCCGGCACACGGCGGCTCCGGCCGCCGACGGCTGAACGGTCAGTGGCCGCGGAGCCGTTCCCCCTCGCGGCAGCCCTGCCGCCTCGGTGTCGCCCCGGAGCCGCCCAAGATCCTGTCGAGCCGTGGGAAGTGTGCCGCAAGGAGCTCTGTGCTGCACACTTCCTACGCCTCGACCCCCGAAAACGTACCGGGTCAGGCGCGTTGCCCCCGAGCCCCGGGGACGAGAGCCCCGGGGACGAGAGACGCGGAGGTGAGAGACGCGGGGACGATCACGCCGTCCCGTCAGCTCTGCGCGCTCCCTGCCGCCTCCGGACTCCGGGAGAGCCGGGAGGCCAGCAGCGGGAACACCAGCACGGTGATCGCCCCGCCGGTGACCATCGCCGAGGCCACGGTGACCGAGATCAGCCCGGAGCTCGAGGCGATCTGGGTGACCGCCACGATGATCGGCAGCCCGGTCGCGGCGTACAGGCCCAGCGCCACCTTCTCCCGCGGGGTGTCCAGACCCGACCCGGTGGGGGTCCACAGCTCGCGGGCGAGCACCGGCAGGCCTCGCACCACCACGATCATCCCCACGAACCCCAGCAGCAGCGGCCAGACGCCGAGCACCGCGATCACATCGATGCTCATCCCGCTGGTCAGGAAGAAGACCGGGATCAGCAGACCGAAGCCGAGCACCTCGACCTTGTGCATGATCTCCTGGACATGGTCCGGTGCTGTGCCGCGCAGCGCGGCATGCAGCAGCAGGCCGGCGGCGAAGGCCCCGAGGGCGACGTCGAGTTCCAGCACCGCCGTCAGCAGCATCAGCGAGATCATCACCCACACCGTGATCCGCACGATGGTCTGCATCGTCGAGTCGGAGGCGGCGGCGAAGGCCCGGCCCAGCAGCGGCACCTTGCGGAAGAGCCGGGCGGGGACGGCCACGATCACCACCGCCAGCGCCGCGAACAGCACCAGCACGGCCGCCGCCTGGATCGTGGCGCGCGTGGTCAGCAGCAGGGACATCGCGATCACGGGCAGCAGCTCGCCGAAGGCGCCGTGGATCATGGTCGCCTTGCCCAGCGGGGCAGCGAGCACGCCGGAGTCCTTGAGGATCGGCAGCAGGGTGCCGAGCGCCGTGGAGGTCGCGGCGATGCCCAGCACGGCGGCGATCTGCCAGTCGCCACCGGCGATCAGCAGCCCGGCACCCACCCCGAGCGCCACACAGAGCAGCCAGGTCAGCGCGGCGCTGCGCCCCGCGCGGCTGCGCATGTCCGAGGTGTTCACCTCGAAGCCGGCCAGCAGGAACAGGAACCCGAGCCCGAGCTCGCGCAGGAAGGCGACGGCCTCGGTGCTCTCGGCCAGCCCCAGTGCGTGCGGGCCGATCACCATGCCCAGCACCAGCAGCCACACCACGTCCGGGATGGTGCGGCGCGTCAGCAGGGCGAGGACGGGGGCGAGCACCGCTGCGGCGGCGATCCACCACATCGACTGCAGGTTCTCGATGAGGATCGTCGATTCGTGCATGGGCGAAGACTACGTGCCGGCACCGAGTTCGAGGAGGCGAAGGGGAGAGTTGGATACGGTGGGGGCATGTCGGTCTCAGAGCTCTCCACCAGCGCCCAGAACTATCTCAAGGCGGTCTGGAGCCTGGCGGAATGGTCGAAGGAGCCGGTGACGACCTCTGCCATCGCCGAGCGCGTGGGGGTGCGGCTGTCCACGGTCTCCGATGCGGTGCGGAAGCTCGCCGACCAGGGCCTGCTCGAGCACACCCGCTACGGCGCGATCGGGCTGAGTGCGGAAGGCCGCGCGCACGCGCTGTCGATGGTGCGCCGTCATCGCCTGATCGAGACGTTCCTGGTGGAGACCCTCGGCTACGGCTGGGAGGAGGTCCACGACGAGGCCGAGCATCTCGAGCACGCCGTCTCGGACCTGCTGGTCGACCGGATCGATGCGCTGCTGGGCCGTCCGGCGCGCGATCCCCACGGCGATCCGATCCCCACCGCCGACGGCGAGGTCGATCTCCCCGATGCCCGCCTGCTCACGGAGGTCCCTGCCGGGACCTCCGTGGTCGTCGAGCGCATCTCCGATGCCGACCCGCGGCTGCTGTCCTTCTGCGCCGAGCACGGCATCACCGTCGGCGCGACCCTCGAGGTGCGCACCGGCCCGGCGTTCTCCGACTCCCTCGAGGTCTCCGTGCCCGGGGC
>JAKDNE010000283.1 GCA_030451965.1 Brachybacterium sp.
GACCACCGACTCCTCCCCGCAGCCCGGGCGGCGCCCGAACCTCGTCCTGGTCTGCGTGGACCAGATGCGGTTCGACGCCATGGGCTGCGCGGGCAACGAGCACATCGACACCCCGTACCTCGATTCCCTGGCTCGACGCGGGAACCGCTTCACCCGCGCCTACTCCTCGACGCCGACCTGCATCCCGGCGCGGGTGGGCATGTTCACCGGCACGGGCCCGGAGACCCACGGCCGCTACGGCTATCGCGAGGGGATCAGCTTCCCCGACGCGTACCCGACCACGCTGCCGGGCACCCTGCGTGAGCACGGCTACCAGACCTACGGTGTGGGCAAGATGCACGTGTGGCCCGAGCGGGCGCGCTGCGGCTTCGACGACGTGCAGCTGCACGACGGCTACCTGCATGTCAGCCGCGCGGAGCACCGCGGTGCGTCAGCCCGTGCCGACGACTACCTGCCCTGGCTGCGTGCGCAGACTGGAGATCCCGCCGCCGACTACCAGGACACCGGACTGGGCTGCAATTCGATGGTGGCCCGACCCTGGGAGAGGGAGGAGCGGCTGCACCCCACCCGCTGGGTGGCCGATACGTCCTTCGAGTTCCTGGGCCGCCGGGACCCCACCCGTCCGTTCTTCCTCTACATGTCCTTCCACCGCCCGCATGCCCCCTTCGACCCGCCTGCCTGGCTGTGGGACAAGTACTCGCGCCGCGACCAGCCGGAACGGCCGATGGGTGACTGGGTGGAGCAGTTCGACGAGTTCCGCCGCGACGGCGACGACGAGGCCGAGTTCGCGCATCGCTCCCGGTCGCGGCACGATGCCGTCAAGGCCGGGTACTACGGCAGCATCGAGTTCATCGACTTCCAGATGAATCGACTGGTGGAGACCCTGCACGACCAGGGCGTCGCCGAGGACACCGCGATCCTGTTCGTCTCCGACCATGGCGAGATGCTCGGCGATCACGACCTGTATCGGAAGTCCGTGGCCTATGAGGGCTCCAGCCACATCCCCTTCCTGCTGCACGTGCCGCCGCGGCTGCGGGAGGAATGGGGCCCCGCCGGGGACGTCGACGCGATCGTGGAGCTGCGCGACGTGATGCCCACACTGCTGGACCTCGCCGGGGTGCCGATCCCCGCGCCGGTCACCGGCACCAGTGTGCGCCGGGCCGTGGCGGACGGCACCGCGGTGCGGGACCACCTGCAGGGCGAGCACCTGATCCATCAGCTCGGACGGCACTCCATGCAGTGGATCCTCACCGAGCACCACAAGTACGTGTGGTTCTCCGGTGACGGGCGCGAACAGCTGTTCGACCTGGCCGAGGATCCCTACGAGTGCGTCGACCTGGCCGCTGCGGGCGGGCACGACGCCGAGCTCTCCCGGCATCGCGAGCTGCTGATCGCCCATCTCGAGGGCCGCGAGGAGGGCTTCGTCCGCGACGGGGCGCTGGTGCCCGGCAGGCCGCTGCGCAGCGAGGCCGAATGGGTCAGGGAGTTCGCTGCGCAGTGACGAGCCGGCAGCTGCCGGTGTGACTGGGAAGAGCGACCAGCGTCCTGTCCCGCAGCAACCAGGAACGGAACATGAGGGATCAGCACTCCACAGGCGGAGATCGTCAGCCGGACCGCAGGCCCTGCCTGTCCTATTCGGCGATGACGATCGATGTTGCTCGCGAGATCGCCGACAGCTGGAGCTACCCGGCACCGTACGACTTCTACGACATGACGGCGGACCCTGAAGACTATGACGAGTTCGTGACGCCGCAGCTGTGGCCCGAGGTGTTCCTGCAGGTTCGTCGGGGCGAGGAACTGTTCGGGTTCCTGTCGGGGAATCCCTCCGCAGCGGCCGGCGGGGTGGAGATCGCGCTGGGGATGTGCCCGGACCTCACCGGCAAGGGTCTGGGCAGGGCGTTCATGGAGGCCAACGTGGAATGGTTGCTGCAGAACTGCCCCGGGCAGCGCATCCACCTCAACGTCGCAGCGTTCAACGTCCGGGCGCTCAGGACGTACGAGGGTGTGGGATTCCGTCGTGTGCGCACCTTCGAGCAAGCCACCAACGGCAGCATTTTCGACTTCGTCGAGATGGAATACGCAGATCGAGGTCCCGCGGGCAGTCGCCACCTCTAGAGAAGGGCGCTCGTCGAGCTGTGGGGCAGTGGCCAGTGCTCCTCGTGTGTGAACGTCACGGCCACGACCCGCATCGGGGCTGATGACAGGGTCGCAGCAGTCGGTGACCACGGTGCTGGGGACGGTGCAGGCACGCTCACAGTGCGCGCTCCGCCTGCTCCATCCCACGCCGGAGGGCTACCGTGTGATGGCCGAGCCGCTCGCGCCACGGCTCGCCGCCGTGCTCGGCTGAGCGTGCCGCGAGGCGAGCCGGTGCGCCGCGAGCTCAGGCCGTGGCGTGGTGGGACGTGACGACCTTGTCCGCGTAGCGGCGACGGAAGCGCTCCACACGGCCGGCGGTGTCGACCACGCCGGAACGGCCGGTCCAGAACGGGTGCGAGGCCGCGGAGACCTCGACGTCGATCACGGGGTATTCGTCACCGTCCTCCCAGGTCAGAGTCCGCTCCGAGGAGCGGGTCGAGTTGGTGAGGAAGGCGGTGCCGGCGCTGCGGTCACGGAAGATGACGGGCCGGTAGTCGGGGTGGATGTGCTTCTGCATGAGGATCTCCTCCGTTGATTACTGAAATCTCAACTACAGAGGGACCTCGAATATTCCCCCTATCGAAGTGCCGTCGGGGATCGACCAGTCAGGGGCGGCCGCATCGTCGGAGATGACGCCGGCGCGACGTCTGCCCCGCTGATCCGGGCCGGCTCAGCCGATGACCGAGGACGCCGCCAGCGCCTCCCGCACGTCCTGCCTCGCCGTCGCGCCGGCGTGCAGCTCCCACGAGGCGGCCACGAAACCGTCGGGCCGCACCAGGTACAGGTGATCCGTGTGCAGTCGGCCCCGTGGATCGGGGGAGAAGGCGAGGGGCCCCTTGATCCAGTCCGGCAGCCCGGCCGGTCGCGCGGCGTCGGTGCCGTAGCTGTGCAGCTGCCAGGTCATCGCGCGCAGCGCCTCGGCGTTCTCCTCCCGCGGCGGCAGGCGCAGGCCGACGGCAGGGTCCGCGGCCCAGCGCGGGGGCCGCTCGCCCTTCGGCACTGGGTGGTAGCGGATCCGGTACTGGCCGAGCAGTCCGCCGAGATACGGGCCGAGCGCCGTGGCGAGCAGCCGCGGGGCCAGCACGGAGAGGACGTCCCGGGCGCGGCGGCGCAGGAGCGCCGTGCCGCGGCCCGGGCGGGCGATGACGCCGAAGGCCCGGTCGGTGACGGCGATCAGCGTCATCGCCACCGGCCGGCGCTCCCGCTCGAAGCGGTCCAGGGCGGCCTCGCCCAGCCGGCCCGCCGAGACGTCGGCCAGCAGGTGCGCCAGATGGTGCCCGTCCTGCAGGCCGGTGTTCATGCCCTGCCCGCCCACCGGTGAGTGCACATGGGCGGCGTCCCCGGCGAGGAACACCGGGCCGCGGCGGAAGTGCGAGGCCACCCGGTGGTGGACGCGGTAGGCGGAGTACCAGTCCACCCGGTCGTAGCTGATCCCCAGGTCCTCCCGCATCCCGGCCAGCGCCTCCTCGCGCACCGGGTCCTTCTGGCCGTGCAGCCACACCACCCGCACATGGCCATCGGGCCCCATCGGGAAGGTGAGCGCGAAGCGCTGCTGCCCGAAGCGTGCCGTGAGGGAGGTCGCCGGGGCGCCGTCCACGCCGCGCAGGTCCGCCACGCAGAAGGTCGCATCATCGGTGACCCCCTCGAAGGGCAGGTCCACAGCGTGGCGCACCGGGGAGCTCGCCCCGTCGGCCCCGATCACCCAGCGGGCACGGATCCGCAGCGGGCCCTCCGGCCCCTGGACCCGCACCTCGACGGGAGCGGCCGGGCCGGCGCCCGGCTCGAGCGCGGGCCCCTCCGCGAGACCGGTGAAGCGGTGGCCCCAGCGCACGGGGGCGCCCTCTGCGGCGAGGGTCCGGGAGAGCAGCTCCTCGTTCCGGGACTGCTCGAAGACCTGTGCGCCGGGGAACGGGGTCCAGCCGTCCTGCGCGCTCGCGAAGTCGACTGCGGCGGCGGCGCTGCCGGGCCCGAACTGGATGCGCTGAGCGGGGTTGGCGCGGGCGAGCACCTGTGCGGCGAGGCCCAGCTGGTCGTAGATCTCCATGCTGCGGGCCTGGACGACGAGCGCCCGCGACTCCCGGGTGGGCCCGCACTTGCCATCGATCACGAGTGCGTCGATGCCGCGGCGGTGCAGGACCAGGCCGGCCATCAGTCCGGTGGGCCCGGCGCCGACCACCAGCACCTCGGTCTCCAGCAGTGCAGGGGCGG